>CADCWK010000190.1 GCA_902806375.1 uncultured Thermomicrobiales bacterium | reverse complement strand
CCGTCGCGGCGTGGGCGCCCGCGCCGTCGGGACCGAACAGCACGCAGGGGATGCCGGCCGCGCGGATCAGGGCGGCATCGGTCCAGGCGGCCATGGAGCCGGTCACGGCGGGCGTCCCGGTCACGCGCGCGATCTGGCTGGACAGCAGTGCGACCAGCGGGTCGTCCGGATCCTGCTCGAAGGGGTGGCGCTCGAGCCCGCGCTCGACTCGGTAGGCGAAGTCGGGGACGGTGGCGGCGAGGCCGTCGAGGATGGCGACCAGCTCGGCCTCGACCGTCGCCCCGGTCTCACCGGGAACGGTCCGCCGCTCGACCGTGATCCGGCATTCGGCCGGGTAGCTGGACGCCTCCTCGCCGCCCCGGATGATCGCGGCATGGACCGAGCCGGGACCGAGGGCCGGGTGGGCCGGGCCGTCCGCCAGCCGTGTGGCCCAGTCACCGAGGGCCACGAGGAAGTGGCCAGCCTTCGCGATGGCGTCGATGCCCAGATCCGGACGAGAGCCGTGGGCGGCCCGGCCGAGGACCGTGACGTCGAACCAGACGAACCCCTTGTGGAACCGGGCGAGCTCCAGCGCCGTCGGCTCGGTCACGATCGCCGCGTCGGCCGTGAACCGGGACAGGACCTCTGTCGTCCCGACACTGGCGTACTCCTCGTCGGCGACGCAGGCGACCAGGACGTCGCCCCGGAGGCCGTCGCGGCTGGCCCGGACGGCGGCGACCATGGCGGCGGCGAGGCCCCCCTTCATGTCGTAGGCGCCCCGCCCGTGGAGGCGGTCGCCCTCCGCGCGGAGGGTCAGTGGGTCGCCGTCGTACCCGGCCAGCGTGACGGTGTCGTAGTGGCCATCGAGCAGGATCGACCGTCCGCCGCCGCGACCACGCGCTACGCCGACGACCGACGGTCGCCCCGGCGTCGCCTCCAGTCGGTGTGTCACGAGACCGTGGCGCGCCAGCCACGCCTCGCAGTAGTCAGCGATCGCCGATTCGCCGGCCCCTCCCGGGACGAGCGACGGGTTGACTGAATCGATCGCGACCAGGTCGGCCAGGAGGGCGATCGGATCCGGTTCGGTCAGTCCAGCCGGCTGGCGAGCCGGTCCCGATGGCGTCATGCGCGTGGTCCTTCCCGGTGGTTCCATTGGCTGGGTCCGTCGCCGCCCTGAGTCCGGATGACGCCCTCGGTGTTGAGCAGCACGACCGTCGACGCCCTCGTCAGGCCGAGTTCGGCCCGGCGCCGCCCGTGTCCCTCGCCCGACAGCGCCACCCGGACCCCGGCCAGGGCCGCGGCGCCGCTCGGCCCCGACGAGATCCCGAGCGCCGCGAGATCCTCGCCGGCCCGGTCGGCCGCGTCGTCAGGGATGGCGACCGTGGCGTCCAGCCCGGATCGGAGATACGGCCAGGCCAGGCTCGACGGCGTGCCGCAGTTCAGCCCGTTCATGACCGTCTGGCCCGTCGGGATCGAACGGAGTCGCCCAGCCATCACGCTGGCGAGGACACAGGCGGCGCTGTCGGGCTCGACACCGAGCACTCGCGTCGCCGTGCCGCTCGGACCCCGGCGGGCGTGAGCGACGGCGGCCTGGGCCAGCGACCCCACGCCGATCGGCACGGCGACGAGGTCGGCGTCAGGCAGACCGGCGTCCCGGAGTTGGGCGTCGATCTCCCGGAACATCGTCGCGTAGCCGTCGACGATCCACTGCGGGACCTGCTCGTAGCCCGGCCAGGCCGTGTCCTGGATCAGCAGGGCGTCCGGCGACGCCTCCGCCAGCCGCGCTGCCTGCCGGACCGCCTCGTCGTAGTCGACCGGCATCGCCACGACCGTCGCGCCCTGGTCCCTGATGGCGTCGACGACGGCCGGCGGCAGCGTATCGGGCACGACGACCCGGGCCGGCAACCCCAGCCGTCGCGCCATCCAGGCCAGGGCGCGACCATGGTTGCCGTCGGTCGCGGTGACGAGTTCGACCGGTCCGGCCGCGGAGCATGCCAGACGGAGGTCGGCCACGGTGAGCGGCGTCGCCTGGATCCCGAGCCGGGCGGCCAGCGCCTGGTGCGTGGCCCACGACACGCCCAGGACCTTGAAGGCGGACAACCCGAACCGGGACGACTCGTCCTTCGCCAACACGCGTCCGACCCCGAGTTCCTCCGCCAGGGCTGGCAGGTCGATGAGAGCCGTCGGCGCGTAGCCGTCGATCCCGGCGTGAAAGGCGGTGGCGCCGTCCCCCGTGCCGGGACCGACCCACGAGACGGCGTCCGGATTGGACCACCATCCGGGCGGGGCGTCGTCAGCGGGGCGGGGGAGACCGATCGACATCGCTCGTTCCTCTCATACCGAGTCCGGGTCAAGACTCCCCTCTCCGGGTCCGGTGAGCCGACCGCGACCGCAGGTCGGGTGAGCGATCCGGGAGCCGGAGAGGGGTTGGGGGAGAGTTCTGTTCGCTGCCAACTGGCTCGCGTGACACCAGGAGTGTTCGAGCGGACTCCGTACGAGATTCGGGCATCATCGCGGAACGCGCCGGCCATGTCGACCGGTCGTGGCTTGTCGCTCTCCACGGCCCGGAAAAGCACCGACGCCTCACCCGGAGGCGAGGCGTCGGTGTAACCGCTCGATGGACTGCCCCTGCTCCCAGCCATCCGGGGACGGCCGGGAGCAGGGGAGCGACCGAACTAGTCGGCGTTTCTAGTCGGCGTTGACGCGGTAGCCCGGCTGGGACTGCTGCGCCTGCTGGTCGGCCGCGGTCTGCGGCTGCCGCGGGACCATGCCGGCGTTCGGGTCTTCCGGGGTCGCCGGGCCGAAGATCGCGGTGACCTCGGTGCCGTCGAGCGTCTCCTTCTCGAGGAGCGCCGCGACCAGCTGGTCCAGTTGCGGGCGGAAGCGGGAGTTCACTTCCAGCGCCCGGTCGAGGGCCGTCTCCACCATCTCGCGGATGGCGGTGTCGAGCCGCTGCGCGGTGCTGTCGGAGAACGACTTGTCCTGGGTGATCTCACGGCCGAGGAAGACGTGCTCCTCACCGGCCCCGAGGTAGATCGGGCCGACATCCGCGCTCATGCCCCAGAGGCCGACCATCCGGCGGGCCAGCGACGTGGCCTCCTTGAGGTCGCTCTCGGCGCCCGTCGTGACCTCGTCATAGACGACCATCTCGGCGGCGCGGCCACCCAGCAGCATGGCCAGACGACCAAGCAGGTAGGTGCGGCTGTAGTTGTGGCGATCCTCGTCCGGCATCTGGACGGTCACGCCCAGGGCGCGGCCACGGGGAACGATGCTGACCTTGCGCAGCGGGTCGGAGCCCGGCGTGAAGTGGGCGACGATCGCGTGACCCGCCTCGTGGTAGGCGACGACCTCGCGCTCCTTCGGGTTCATCAGCCCGGTGCGGGCCGTGCCGAGGAGGACCTTGTCGAGGGCTTCCTCGAAGTCGGCCGGGGTGATCTCGCGGCGGTTGCGCCGGGCGGCGGTCAGGGCGGCCTCGTTGACGAGGTTGGCCAGGTCGGCGCCGGAGAAGCCAGTCGTGCCGCGGGCCAGGGACGGGATGTCGATGTCACTGGCGAGCGGGATGCCGCGGGAGTGGATGTTGAGGATGGCCTCGCGTCCCCGCTTGTCGGGCAGGCCAATCGTCACCTGGCGGTCGAAGCGACCGGGGCGGAGCAGGGCCGGGTCGAGCACGTCGGGGCGGTTGGTCGCCGCCATGACGATGACTTCCTGGTTGGTGTCGAAGCCGTCCATCTCGACCAGCATCTGGTTGAGGGTCTGCTCGCGCTCGTCGTTGGAGCCGCCCAGGCCGGCGAACCGCTGGCGACCGACCGCGTCGAGCTCGTCGACGAAGATGATCGCGGGGGCCGAGGCCTTGGCCTTCTCGAACAGGTCGCGGACGCGGCTGGCGCCGACGCCGACGAACATCTCGACGAACTCGGAGGCGGAGACGCTGTAGAACGGCGTCCCGGCCTCACCGGCGACGGCGCGGGCCAGGAGCGTCTTGCCGGTGCCCGGAGGGCCGACGAGCAGGACGCCGCGCGGCAGCCGGGCGCCGAGGGCGTGGTACTTGGCCGGGTTGCGGAGGAAGTCGACGACCTCGGTCAGTTCCTGCTTGGCTTCGTCCTCACCGGCGACGTCGGCGAAGGTGACCTGCGGGCGCTCGGGGTCGTGCTGGCGGGCCTTGCTCCGGCCGAAGCCGAAGACGTTCTGCTGGCCACGGCCCATCGAGCGGGCCATGAACAGGATCAGGCCGAGGAACAGCAGGAACGGCAGGAAGCTGAGCAGGATCGTCAGGAACCCGGAGCCGCTGGGCTGCTCGCCGGTGACGGCAATCGTGGAGTTGTTGGTGGTCAGGGCCTCGACCAGCTGCTGGTCGTCGAACTGCGGCGGGCGCTCGGCGGTGATATCCGTGGCTTGCGTGATGCCTTCGCCATCAGCCGCGACCAGATCACCCTCTCCGTTGACGAAGATCGGGGAATTGAGATCGGCGTCGATGCTCCCCGTGGAGATGGTGACGGCGCTGGCGTTGTTCTGGTTGACGACCTCGCTCCGCAGGACGGAGTAGTCGACCGTGGTGCGGTTGCCGTTGTCGTCCCCGCCGAAGGCGTTCCAGGCCCAGAAGCCCAGGATGACCACGACGACCGCCGCGATCGCCCAGGAGGGAATCCGGGAACGGGGCGTCGGGTTGTCGCCGCCCTGGCTGTTCTTGTCGTTCTTGTTCGAACCCTGGTTCCGGCCGTTGCCATTGGGCAGACGCGGCTGGTTCCCGTCTCGCTGTTGCATCGACGCTTCCATTTCTGCTGGTGATGGTCCGGAACGATCGCCGGACCGGATAGGTGACGGGACGGCGCCGGTGGGACTGCGCGTGTTGGCCCCGTGGGCCCCGACCCACGGGGTGCGCCAGATCGAGGGACCACGTGGATGACGCTGCCGGAGCGTGGGCGACTCTCTGGGAGGGCAACGGCCGATAGGACACCGGACGGCTTACTCCCCGTTATTGTACGACGTTTAAGCGCCCGAATCGGGGCGGGTTCGTTACGGAGATGTCACGTTCCGTGCCGATGACCCGCCCGGCCGGGCAGGCCTGCCGCTTCATCGCTGGGCTGCCCGGGTTCGACCGCGATGTCACGCCACCCGGGGCCGTTCGACGGTGGTGATCCCGAGGGGGAGGCTATCCACCCATTGGCGCTGGCGAGTCCGTTCCCGCGCATCCAGCCGGGTGGCGATCACTCCCGCCACCCGGAGCAGATCATCCAGTCCCGTGGCTGGGTCATGCCGGCGGGCGAGGGTCCGGGCTGCCCGCCGGTGTTCCCGGTGGGGCGGCCGGCGCGGCGGGACCAGCGCCATCAGGGCGACCGGGAGGGCGACCACCGGCGTTAGCCCTGCCCCCACCGCGGCCACGGCCACGGCCACGGCGACCGCGACCGCCACGAGCGAGGATCGCGGCAAGGGCGTCCCGGGACCGGATCGCCAGCCGCCCCGGGCGGAGATACGAGCGGGCGCGACGACATGGTGGGCCGGAACGGTCCGATCCAGGAAGCCGACGACGGCCGCCCGGGCGAGATCCGGGGCCATGGCCGAGGCCAGGCGCCAGTTCGCGACGGCGCCGGTCCGGTCGCCCCGGTGTTCCCACGCCGCC
>CADCWK010000189.1 GCA_902806375.1 uncultured Thermomicrobiales bacterium | reverse complement strand
GATGTCGGCCGGGATACGCATCCCGGCCGACATCGTTCTCTGGTGCCGATTCCTGTGTTTCGAAGCCTTCAGCGGACGGGTATCAGCGTCAGTCGGCAGCCGCCGCGAGGGGCTCCGTCTGGCGCTCGGACTGCTCCCGGCGCTCGGCCGACGCCTTGAGCCGCTCGATCCGCTCGGCGATCTGGGCCGGCGTCGGCTTGACGACGTCCGTGATCAGGCCTCGGTTCTCCGCCCAGCGGAGCAGGTAGGCGGTCAGGTCGTACTCGCGCCAGCCGATGCCGTGATAGGCCATCTTCGGGAAGGCGTGGTGGTTGTTGTGGTTGCCCTCGCCCTGCGTCAGGAGGGCGATGAAGGTGTTGTTCCGGCTCTCGTCGTCCGTCTCGAACCGGCGCTGCCCGTACATGTGGCAGATCGAGTTGACCGCGAACGTGGCGTGGTTGACGAGCAGCATCCGGACGACGCCGCCCCAGACCACGCCCTGCCAGCCGGCGACGAGTCCCGGGGCCAGCAGACCGGCGCCGAGGACCGCGAGGTAGTGATCGTCCAGCCAGCGCACCGTGGCGCTGCCGGCCCGGATCCGCTCGACGTGCTTGACGGTGATCGGGGACGGATCCTCGTACAGCCAGCCGACCTGGGCGTGGACGAAGCCGCGCAGCACGCCGCGCCAGTCATCGTCGAAGTCGACATGGGGGGAGTGCGGGTCGCCCGGCTTGTCGGTATGGCTGTGGTGGGTCGTGTGGGTACCGGCCCACTGGCTCGGGGGACCCTGCCCGGCGATCGCCCCGGCGGTCAGCACGATGGCCTCCAGCACGGGCGACGTGGTCTTGTAGGACTTGTGGGTCAGCAGCCGGTGGTAGCCAGCGGTGATGCCCAGCCCGGCGACCAGGTAGCCACCCCCGAGGAGCGCGACAGCCTTCGGGTCGATGTACCGACGGTGCACGGCCACGCCGAGCGCGACCGGCAGCGTGATCATCGGGCCGACCATCCAGATCGCGATGGAGGTGCGCTTGATCGTACCGGGGTCCGGCATCTTCCACGCGCCATCCGACCGGACGGTCGCGACGACCTTCCGGATCTGTTGGAACACGCGAGGGAAGCGGCCAGTCGGCTGGTCGGGGGCCTCAGGTGGGGTGGATGCCATGGATGTAATGGATATGGGACTAACTCGTTCGGTAGGGGCGGTCTCTGACGGACGTCAGACCAGGCCCTGGCGGAGGACATCGGACAATGGTACACGGGACTAGCCCGCACTCGTTGGGTTCTGGTTCCCTATTGAACAAGAAGGATGCCAGCGTCCGTCTGCCGGGCGCTGGGCGGATGCACCGGGCGCGCCTCCCCGCCGCCTCCCGGCATGGCATGGCGGGGCCTAGCCGCCGGTCGTCAAGGCCCGCAGGTCCAGAACCGCATCGGTCAGCCACGCACCGAGCACGCAGCAGATCAGCAGCAGGACGACGACGAGCGCCCAGCAGCCCACCCGCACGCGCCGGGCGGCCGGTGGGCGGCCGCCGGTCGCGGCGTCCGCGGCGGTGTCGGGCCGCCACAACCGCTCGACGCCGGACGGGTCCGGGGTGGGCGGCTGATCCCGCGTGGGGTCGCCCGGCGGTGACGGTTCGGCAGCGGGATGCGGCCGACCGGTCACCGGGTGTCCTGCGGTCCGGTCACCCGGGCCGCCGCCGGTGGTACCTCGCAGGGCTCGATGTGCCAGATCACCTCAGCCCCGCCGGACAGCGCGACCTCCGCGACGAAATCGGCCAGTCCCTCGCGGTGGACGTAGTAGTCGTTCTCGTGCGGGTGCAGGTCGTCCGACTCCAGCCGTGTCCGGACGAGGTAGAAGGGCGGCTGGGCGGCACGCGCCTCGGCCAGCGGGGCGCCATGACCGTAGTGGTACCGGCTGCCGCGGGCGGCGCTGACCCAGTCGACGTCGGCCCACCCGCTGCCGTCGGGGTTGTCCGGTACCCAGAGCCGGTCACTGATCGCGCGTTTCTGCTCGGGAGTCATGGTCTCGCTCCGCTGGTCCGACCAGCCGTGTTCAAAACCCATCGTCATCCGGACCGGGAGTCACTCCAGCCGGTCGATGACTGGTTGCGCCAGCCCGACGATGAGTTCCACCGCGTCATTGAAGGCCTCATCCGCCGTGCCGGGCGGCGGGACGCGGATGTGCAGCTCGATATCCGGGTGGAGCTGGATCCGTCGCCAGGTATCGGTCGGCGGCGCGACCTGGACGCCGAGCGCCGCCTCGACCTCGGCGTCGGACATGTCCCCGAGCCGGTCGCGGATCTCGTCCAGCGGGTGATGCTCCTCCTTGAGCCGGGTGATCAGTCGGAGCCGGAGCAGATGGCCCAGATCGTACGTCGCGGTGGGGCCGCGCCCGTAGGCGGGGGCAAGCAGACCGCGGCTGATGTAGTACCGGATCGTCCGCGCGGCGATCCCGGTCTCCTCCTCCAGTTCGCTGATCTCGTACCGGTAGCGCGGGACCGGGATGGCTGGCCGGCTGCTCCGGCCGACGGGCGGCCGGGTGCGGCCCCGCCGCCTCGCCATGTCCCGGTCGCGGTCCTCGCCGGTCCGGGAACGCTCGGGCCGGTCGGGGGGCCGCCCCGCTCCCTCAGCGTCGTCCGCCATGACCACTCCCCCCGGCCGTCGCTCTCGCCGCGCTGGGTCGCCAGGCGGTGCCGCTGCCAGGGCCATGGTGCGTCATGGCGCGGGGCGTCGCAATGTCCACGCGGGGTCCGGTGCCAGGGCCGGGGCAGGATCCAGGGGGATCGGCACCGCAAATGCGTAACGATGACCCAGTGATGGAGCGCCGCCCGGCGACCCGGGCGTGTGCGACCGCGACCCGGTCGCGGGTGCGGACGACCCGAGACGAAGCAGGAGCACCCGATGACCGCTGACCGCACCACCGCCAGCCAGGCCGCCCTCGCCGACCTCGACCGCGACCTCGACGCCGTCGACCTGGCCGTCGCGACGGAGATCCGCGACGGCGAGCTCGTCCTGACCGGGATCGTCGGTTCCGACGAGAGCCGTCAGGCCGCCGTCGACCTCGCGCAGCCCTACGCGGATCAGTTGGGACTGCGGGTCAACATGGGTCTGGATGTCGAGGTCTTCGGTCCCGAGGACGCCTTCGAGGACGACGACCGGGCAGCCCAGGGCTTCGGCGATCTCAATACCGTGCACCGTGACGCCGGTGGCGATGCCATCCGGATCGACGCTGACGGTGACGTCGGCGAGCGGGCCGGCAGCGACGAGGACTCCGGCTACGATGACTCGATGGCCGCGCAGGAAGACGTCATCTCCCTCGATGTCGACTTCGCCAGCGACCCCGGGACGTCCAACGTCATCGACGTGGTGGAGAACGGCGCGACCTACTTCCCGCCGACCGACCCACCGACGACCCGGTCCGACGACAACGACGGGTTCGCGATCCTGAACGGCTTCGCCGATTCCTCGACCGACGAGATCGGGGCCGACGCGACGCTGCCGGAGGACGACGAGCGTCGCGTCCCGACCGACGACGAGTTGGCCGACATCGTCCGGCGGGAGCTGCGTGAGGACGCGTTGACGACCGACCTGCCGATCCGTGTCACGGCACGGGGCAGTACGGTCACCCTGCGCGGCGAGGTCGACACGCTCGAGGATGCCGAGAACGCCGAGGCCGTCGCCTACGAGGTCCCGTCGGTCGTGGAGGTCGAGGAAGAACTGACGATCCGTGGCATCAGCGAGCGCGACCCGGCCGACGGGTAAGCGGCCGCTGAGTCCCTCCTAACTAGGGCCCCACCGGGAGGGCGCGACGCGGTGCCCCGGCGGGCTGCGTGCTACGCTCTCGCCGTTCACACTCGATGACGAGAACCTGGGGAGTACACGTGATGGTGCAGGCTGCGCAACTGGTCGCCAACCCGTTCGACGATCTCGCCCTCGACCACCTGCGGCGCCGGACCAGCGCCAAGTGGCGGATGTATCCCGAGGACGTCCTGCCACTGTGGGTCGCGGAGATGGACGCGGTCGTCGCGCCGCCCATCGTCGAGGCGGTCCATGAAGCCATGCTGATGGGCGACACCGGCTACCCCGCCGGCCACGCCTACGCCGAGGCGATGGCCGGTTTCGCCGCCGATCGCTGGGGCTGGGTATTCGACCCGGTAACGACCGCCAAGGTGACCGACGTCCTGACCGGCGTGATGGAGATCATCCGGATCACCAGCGCCGATGGCGACGCCATCGTCGTCACCCCGCCGGTCTACCCGCCGTTCTACATGATCGCCAGGACCCTGGGCCGTCCCGTCGTCGAGGCGCCCCTGACGGACGACTACCGGCTCGACCCGGAGACCCTCGAGCGCGCCTTCGCGGACGCCACCAGCGGCGGTCGGTCGGCGACGCTGATCCTCTCCAACCCGCACAACCCGACCGGGACCGTCCATACCCGCGAGGAGATGGGACAGGTCGCCCGGCTGGCTCGCCGGTATGGCGTCCGGGTCGTCGCCGACGAGATCCACGCCCCGCTCCAGATGCCGTCCTCGACCTTCGTGCCGTACCTCGCCGCCGACGGGACCGAGCCCGACTTCTCGGTGATGTCGGCGTCCAAGGGCTGGAACCTCGCCGGGTTCAAGGCGGCGCTGGTGATCCCCGGCAGCGACGCACGGGATGTCGTCGAGAGTATGGCGGGCCGGGCGGGCAGTCACCCCGGTCACATCGGTCTCATCGCCCACACGGCCGCGATCACGCACGCCTGTGCCTGGCTGGACGCGGCCATCGTCGGCATCGACCGCAACCGGATGGCGCTGACGGGGATGCTGGCCGAGCACCTGCCGGGGACGGTCTACCGGCCACCCGAGAGCACCTATCTCGCGTGGGTGGACTGCCGCGGTCTCGGCCTCGGCGACGACCCCGCCCAGGCGTTCCTGGAGCAGGGCCGGGTCGCGCTCAGCTCCGGCGTCCCCTTCGGCCCGGGCGGCGCCGGGCACGTCCGCGTCAACCTGGCGACGTCACCGGCCGTCCTGCTGGAAGCGGTCACGCGGATGGCGTCCGTCGTACCCGCGGTGGCGGCGGATTAGGGTATCGCCGCGTCCAGCCAGGGTGGCGTCAACGCGCCCGCGCTGGGCGAACCGGTCAGCCCCTGATCACGCCGAGCGTCCGCCGGATCTCGCCGAGGTGGTAGGCACAGTGGGCCACCATCCCGATCCCGCCCATGATCGCCTGGGGGTGGGCCCAGCTGGCAGGTTCGGCGACGACCGCCTGGAGGGCGTCGTAGGCGGTACGGAGCCGGTCCCGTAGCGCCGTCCACTCGTCGTCGGTGACTGCTCCGACCCGCCAGCTCCCGTCCCAGTCGACCTTGCCGGGGTTCTCGCCACGCAGGTACTGGAGGGTGACGTCGATGTAGAAGGCGGTGTGGTTGACCTCGGCGGCGACGTTGGAGATCCCGTCGGCGGCGGGCCGGGAGGCTTCCGCGGATGACACCGTCGCCAGCGTCTGGAACATCGCGTCGCCCGGGTCGAGGAACATGCTCGGGCTGGAGACCGTCTCGAAGCACTCCCGCAGGATGGTCGACATCGCCTCCGTGAACGCCGCCAACGGGACTGTCTGCTGCTCGCTCATCCCCATGTCTCCCTGGTAGGTTTCGGACCCCGGGCATCCACTGCCCACCCCGTCACCCTACGCTCCAATGTGGACGGCATCC
>CADCWK010000188.1 GCA_902806375.1 uncultured Thermomicrobiales bacterium | reverse complement strand
ACCTGATCGCTGTCTAGGACCGGTGGGGCGTGGAGCCTCACGGTCCCCGCTCGTGCTTCCAGGTGGTTCGGATCGAGGCGTTGCGGGTCCAGATAGAGAAGACATCCAACGACCCCAGACACGCATGCCTATCGGATCGCGGGTGGGGCGGCCCTTGTCGGGGCGGGCGACGTCGCCTGCTCGACCGACGGCGCGATGCCGCTCGGCTTATCCAGCGTCGTGTCCACCACCAGGCTGGCAACCAGCACCCCGACGATGCCCGTCGCGATGTTGATTGGCACTCATCCTTTAGTAAGGTTGGTGAGGGAGGAAGACATCACTTCGCGCGGATATTCGCGCGGACGCCGCCCGGAATCGTGATTCCGGGCGGCGTCCTTAGGTAGATTGGATTGTTCGCGGACTAGCGGCTGTAGTACTCGACCACGAGCTGCTCGTCGCAGACGACCGGGATCTCCTCGCGGGGGGGCGTGTAGGCGTAGCGCGCCGCCATGCCGGCCTCCTCGAGGTTGATGTAGGGCGCCGGCGGCATGTCGACCCGGAGGTCGGTGAACATGACCATCGCCTTGCTGCGCTCGCGGATGGTGATCAGGTCACCTGGCTTGAGCTGCATGGACGGGATGCTCGCCTTGCGGCCGTTGACGCGGAAGTGGCCATGGGTCACGAACTGGCGGGCGGCGAAGATCGTCGGGGCCAGGCCGGCCCGGAGCACGATCGAGTCGAGGCGGCTCTCGAGGAACTGGAGCAGCAGGTCGCCCGTGGGTCCCTTGCGCTTCGTCACCTTGGCGTAGGCGCCCTGGAGGTACTTCTCGCTGACGTTGTACTGGAACCGGAGCCGCTGCTTCTCGAGCAGCTGCGTCCCGTAGTCCGAGCGGCGGCGGCGGCGGTTCTGGCCGTGCTGCCCCGGGCCGTACGGCCGGTTGCGCATGTACTTCTGGGCCTTAGGCGTCAGCGCGACGCCGAGGGCACGGGACTTCTTGACCTTGGGACCGGTGAAGTTCACGGACCGTTCTCCTCACGGCGACGCCCTGACGCCGCATCGTTTTCCGCGTCTCGCTGCCGGGCGACGTGGCGCCCATGGGGTGGCAGCGTGGTGATCATGGCGTCGCCCAGGGTCCCGTGGCCCCGGAGGGCCGGCCGGTGGGTGACGACGCACGCGAGACACAAACGGAGCACAGCCCGCCGGACGGCGGCTGTGCTCACCTGATCACCGGAGGATGATCGTCCAGCCGGGGCCACGCTGTCAAGCCGGAATGCCCGGCAGGACGCGGAGACAGGAGCTCGGAGACGGGTCAGCGGCCGCTTCCGGGCCCGCCGATCAGTGTCAGGAGATGCGCACGGGCGGCGAGGTCCGGTTCGCCCGGTCGCCTATCCGTGCACCGATCACCGGACAGGAGCAGGCTCTGGATCCAGACGAGCGTCCGGGAGGCGTCGTAGAACCGCTTCCGGCTCTCATGCCCCTCGTCGAGGGCGACATGCCGCTGGTATGCCGCCATGAAGGCGCCCGCGAAAGCCGGGTCCTGCCCACGGAAGTGGGCCAGCTCGGTCCGCATCAGGTCGTACTCGTTGTGCCCGACGATCGACTCGTCGAAGTCGAGGATGCCCGAGATCTCCCCGCCGAGGATGAGAACGTTCCCGCGGTGGAGGTCCATGTGGAGCAGCCGTGGCGTGACCAGGATGTCCACGACGGCCTCGTTGCGGTCGAACCACGCCCGCGCCGGTTCGACCAGATCCCCGAAGCGAGCACCCTCCATGAGTCGCAGCCGGGAGTCGACGAAGGCGCCATGCAGGTCACGCCACGTCGCGAACGGACCGGGAGCCCGCCCGTCCAGTCCCACCCCCAGCTCGTGGACCGGCCCGACGCCGAGTCCGCCCTCCGTCGCGACCACATCGCCGAACCGGTCGAACGTCGTGGCGTGGATACGGCCCAGGTAGTCGCCCAGGCGACCGTAGATCCGGCGGTTCTCTCCGGCGGTCAGCGAGGCGAGGACGCTGGACCAGGTCTGGCCCGGTAGCCGCGGCGACAGCGAGTACGCGAACGGCACGACGCGCCGGGAGGCATCAGCGAGGCAGACACCGGGCGCGGGGATCCCGAGACCGCGCAGGTGGTCCGAGAGCGCGACGTCCTTCCGGATCTTCCAGTCGTCGGCCGGGGCATCGATGACCTTGAGGACGAACGCGCCGCGCGTCGTCCCGAGGAAGAAGACCCGGTTCACGGCGCCCTCGCCCGGTCGGTCGACGCTGACGAGATCACAGGCGGGATCGAACTCCGACAGGATGGCCCGGACCAGCGTCGCGTCGACCGCGGCCATGGCCGGAGGCTCTCCATGGTTCGACGACGGGTGAGCCCGTCCCTGCCGGCTCAGATCGCCCGCATGGCGAGGCTGGCGTTGATCCCGCCGAAGCCGAAGGCGTTGTTGAGCAGCGTCGTCACCTGCTCGTCGCGGCCGCCGGGCGGGACGATGTCGAGGTCGCAGGCCGGGTCGCGGTCGACGAGGTTGGCCGTCCCCGGCAGGTGTCCCCGCTGGAGAGCCATGGCGCAGATCGCCGTCTCCATCGCCCCGGTCGCGCCGAGGGCGTGACCGTGCAGCCCCTTGGTGCCGCTCACGGAGATGCGGTCGGCCTGGTCGCCGAGGGCGAGCCGGATCGCCTGGCACTCAGTCGGGTCGTTCAGCACCGTCGACGAGCCGTGAGCGTTGACGTAGTCGATCTCGTCGGGCGCCAGACCGGCATCCGCGAGCGCGAGCGTCATCGCGTGGGCCGCCTGGGCGCCGTCCGGCCGGGGAGCCGTCATGTGGTGGCCGTCGCTGCTCGTCCCGTAGCCGAGCAACTCGGCGTAGATCCGCGCCCCGCGTGCCCGCGCGTGACTGAGCGACTCCAGCGCCAGGACGGCGGCCCCCTCGGCGATGACGAAGCCGTCCCGCCCCTTGTCGAACGGCCGGGACGCCGTCTCCGGCTCGCCGTTGCGGGTGCTGATGACCCGGATCATGGCGAAGGCGCCGAAGGTCAGCGGCGCCAGCGGTGCCTCCGCCCCGCCGGCCAGCATGACGTCGACGCGCCCGTCCCGGATCAGGCGGGCCGCCTCACCGATCGCGATCATGCCGGAGGCGCAGGAGTTGCCGTTGGACAGCGACGGCCCGTTCAGCCCCAGCTCGATCGTCACGTTGGACGCGGCCGCCCCGCCGAAGACGGAGAGCGCCAGCATCGGGTTGACGCCGTGGACGCCCTTGCGAACATACGCCTCGTGCTGCTCCTCGGCGAAGGCGATCCCGCCCAGGGCCGACCCGACGTAGATCCCGGCCCCCTCGGCCGAGATCCCCTCGGCCGTCAGCCCGGCGTCGGCCAGCGCCTGCTGGGCGGCGACCACGGCGAACTGGGAGAAGCGGTCCAGCCGCCGGGAGCGCTTCTCGGTCATGTGGTCGAGCGGGTCGAAGGCGACCTCGGCGGCGACGTGCGACGGGAACGGCGATGCGTCGAACCGGCTGATCGTCCGCACGGCCGACTGGCCGGCCCGCACCCCGGCCCAGAGGCCCTCGGCGCTGTCGCCGATCGGCGTGATCGCGCCGATGCCGGTGATGACGACGCGACGGTCGTCCGGCACGGTAACCCGTCCGGTCTCGCGGTCATGGTTGCGTTCGGTCACCGGCGGGGGCTCCCGTCGGGATTGAACCGGGGATTGCGGCCCTCGACGATCCCCCGGATGGTCTCCAGGGTCCGGCCGGCGATCGCCCCGACGAAGTGTGGCCCGATGATGCCGTCGGCGATCGGGCGACCGACGATCGGCCAGGGCGGGTTGAAGTCGTGGTCGATGGTGACGCGGACGAAGTCGCCGTCATGCTGGAACGTCCAGGCGACGTCCATCCCCTTCGTCACACCCCAGACGTGGACGAAGCGGATGACCGGAGTCGCGCCATCCCGCTCGACGTCCTGCGTCGCCCGCCAGCGGACCGGGATCCGCCCACGCCGGGCGGCCATCTCGACGGTCTTGTGGTCGCCCTCACCCGCGAGCCGCTTGACCCAGCGGTAATGGGGCAGGATCTCGGGCCAGCGTTCGGTGTCGACGGCCAGTGCCACGATATGGTCCAGGTCGCCCTTCATGGCGACCACGTTTGCGGTTTTCATCCCTGATTCCATCTATCCCGATCGGCCTGTGACCCGTCGTTCTACCCCTAGGGACGCAACAGTCGCGCCAGAAACAGGGGCGACAGCGCCTGGGTCGCGGGGCGGAAGTTTCCAAGTACACCACTCAGCGTCAAGCCGACGTCCTCGCGCCGTGCCAGCCGGTCGGTGACGTAGTCCATCAGGGGCGGCGTGTTGACGATGCCCTGGACGATCCAGCAGACGTCGCGCTTGGCGGTGAAGGCCCGCCGCCGCGCCGTCCGGTACGGCCGCAGCGCCGCGTCCGAGACATCGCCCGCGCGCAGTGCCGCGCTGGCGACCGGCCCGGCCAGGCTGGCCCCGCGGAGCGCCTCGTAGATCCCCTCACCGGTAAACGGGTCGAGGAACGACGCCGCGTCGCCGACGAGCAGGAAGCCGTCGCCGGTCGTCCGGCGGGCCCTGCGGGCCATCGACCCGACCCCACGGATACCGCCGACCCGGACCGCGCCGGCGAGCTTGCGGGCGACCCCCGGCAGCGCCATCAGCGACGCGGTGAAGAACTCCTCGATCGAGCCGGACCGCCCCTCGACCGCCCGCACATCGGCGACGACGGCGACGTTGGTCAGGCCGTCCTCCAGCGGCGCCAGCCCGGCGTAGGCATGCTGGCCGACGTGCATCTCGCCAAAACGCTCCAGGTCAGTCACGCCCCGGTAGTGAGCGACCAGGCCGGTCTTGTACGGCCAGCGCGGCTTGGTGTCCAGCCCCAGTTCGCGGGAGACGACCGAGTTGTGGCCGTCGGCACCGATGACGAGGGAGGCACGGATCGTCTCCCGGGTGCCGCCGATGGTCGCCTCGACCCCGACCACTCGGCCTTCCTCCTGGACGACCGAGCGGACGTGGCCGCGCTCGATGACATCGACCCCAACCGAGCGGGCACGGTCGATCAGGAGCTGGTCCAGCCGGTAGCGCGACAGGCCCAGCGCCGCCCGCCCGGGTTCGGCCTTGGCGTAGTTCGCGACGAAATGGTTCCCGCCCGGCGCGTGGACCATCATCGCCTCCATGCGGTGGGCCCCGGCGGCCATCACGTCTCCGGTCATGCCCATGTCGTCGAGCAGGCGGGCGCCGGCCGGATTGATGTACTCCGAGCAGGCCTTGTGGCGTGGGAAGCCGGCCTTGTCCAGCAGCAGGACCTGGTGGCCAGCCTCGGCGAGCGCGGCGGCGATCGCACTGCCAGCTGGCCCACCGCCGACCACGATCGCCTCGACGTCCCGCCCGTGGCTCGCCACTGGCCGATTCCCATCGCTCGCCATCACGTTCCCGCTCCCGTCCTGACCGCCGCCATCCGGAACCACCGGTGCCTGCTGATCTTCGCACCTCTGACCTCGGCCCGTCGCAGGAGATCGTGCAGTTCCGTCACGGTGTAGGCCCGCTGGACCGAGAGCGGCGCGTCGTTCCGCGTCAACCGGTTGCGGGTCGTCAGGCGCGCCGCCACCCAGGCCGCCGCGAAGCCGAGTCGTCCCCGGCGCAGGTCGTTGAGGATGAAGCCACTGGTCGCCAGCCGGTCCATCTCCCGCAGCACCCTGACCGCAT
>CADCWK010000187.1 GCA_902806375.1 uncultured Thermomicrobiales bacterium | reverse complement strand
GGACACCATACTTCGAGGCGACCAAAACGAGCCGTTCGTAGTCATCCTGGTCAGAGGGTGGTGGGGAGTCCACGTCCAGGCCAGGTTTGCCGATCTCTAGGAAGAGTTTCTCCAGGCCGGCCGGCACCAGCATCGTCAGGAACCGCGCCGATCGGCTGCCCACGTTCGCAATCCCTTGGGCAGGTGAACGAATGACCCGGCGGGCACCAAGAAGTGCCCGGTTCCCACGTCGATCTCCAGATCGCCTTCATTGACCCAGAACCCCTCATCTTCCCGGTGATGAACGTGAAGGGGCGGCTCGCCCATCGGAGGGACGACCGAATCGGTGAGCGCATACCGGTTGCCGGTATCGTCGCCGGTCGCAATCAGGGTCATCAACTCGTTCGCCAGCCAGAACCTTGCCTCGTCACCGGGGGCGACGAACAGTGTCGGTGGCCCGTCCTGTCTCATGGCGACTCCCCGTACCTGGTCCGGGGATACGTTCCCCGGACGTCCGGGAGCGGTTGGTTGCCTGTCATCGGCGGCCCTCGACGCGACGATCCACTCGCGAGGGGCGGCAGGGTAGATACGGGACCGGCCTGAACAGGTGGGACCAGCGGATCGGATCGTCATGGGGTACCCCAGGCAGGAATCGAACCTGCGACCTACCGCTTAGAAGGCGGGTGCTCTATCCGCTGAGCTACTGGGGCAGGAGAGGCGGGACGAGACCGGGAAGGATGCGCCAGGACGTGCCTCGGGTGCTCCGGTTGGGAGCGCGAGCACGTTCGCGCCGAGGCGAAACCCTACAGCCGGCCCGCAAAAAAGTCCAGTATGACGCGGAACAGGAGCGAGGCGGCCGGCCTCGCTCCTGTTCCACGGTTCACCGTGATCCAGACGGATCAGCTGGTTGGCGTGGCCTCTGGCGTGGACCCTGCCGGGCCCTCATCCTCGGTCTGCGGAGTGGCCTCCTCTTCAGGTGCCTCCTCCGGAGCCGCCGTCGGGGCGACGGTCGCGCCCTCCGGGACCTGGTCGGCCGGGACCAGCTGCCAGACGACGCCGTTCGGCTCGTCGCGAGGATCGTAGGTCCGCTGGAAGATGCACGTGCAGGTCGTGACGTAGAGCTCGCCAGCTTCGCCGTAGCCGGCGCCGCTCACGAGCAGCTCGGTGTCGAGGACTTCCGCGTAGACCCACTCACCGGCGTCGTCGCGGACGAGACCCCAGAAGTTGCCGGAGCAGTAGTCCGAGTTGAAGTAGACGCCTTCGAGGGCCGACTCCGTCTCGCTATGGTAGACACCGATACCCGTGATTGAGCAGCTGGCGTCCTCGTGGACGTACTCAGCCACCGGTGGGACACCGAAGGCCTGGCATTCCAGCACGTCCGCGGGGTAGCAATGCGTGCCTTCGAGGTCATCCCAGCCGTAGTTCTGTCCGCCGACGCCCGCGGGCGCGACGTTTACTTCTTCCCAGTAGTTCTGCCCGACGTCCGGGATGTAGAGCTCACCGGTCACACTGTCGAAGCTGAACTGCCACGGGTTGCGCAGACCATAGGCCCAGATCTCGGGGCGCGCGTCCGGATGGTACCGCCCGGGCTCGCCACGGGTGGCGTTGGGCATGATCTGGCCGCCCTGGGCGAACGGGTTGTCAGCCGGGATGCCGTACGGGTCGCCACTGTTCACGTCGATCCGGAGGATCTTGCCGAAGACGTTGGAGAGATCCTGGGCGTTGTCGAACGGGTCGCCGGCGCTGCCGCCGTCACCGATGGCGATGTACAGGTAGCCATCCGGGCCGAACCTGATCGTACCGCCGTTGTGGTTGACGTAGGGATCGGCGAACTGGAACAGGATCTCGATCGACTGGGGGTCAGCGGCATTGGGGTCGTCCGCCGAGACCGTGTACGTCGCGAGAGTCACCGCGCCGTTGGAGCTGTAGTCGCTGAAGTAGACGTAAAACCGTCCGTTGTTCGCGTAGTCGGGATGGAAGGCGAGGCCGAGCAACCCCTGCTCGAGGAAGTCGACCTTGACGAGGTTCTGGATGTCGAGGAAGGGCTCCTCGAGGAGTTCCCCGCCCTGCAGGATGCGGATCGTCCCGGTCCGCTCGACGATGAACGTGCGGCCGCTACCATCGCCAGCATTGGCGATATCGACCGGATCAGCCAGGCCCGAAGCGACCTGGACCAGCTGCATGGCGGGATCGCCCGGCAACCCCTCACCGGGTAGGGCTGCTTCCATGACGGACGGCGCTGGCGGCGGAGTCGCCTCGTCCTCCTGGGCGCCGCGAGTCGCGACGGTCTGGCCGAACATCGTGACGAGCAGGACCGCTGCCGCCAGGAACGACCACGCTCGAATCCTCACCCCTGACATACCTTCTCCTTCTCTCCCACGGGGAGACCCGCCCTCGCCCATCGTTGGGGAAGAGCACAACGTCATTATCCATGAACTTGAGAACCGTGTCTTGATCCTCCGTGGCGTTTCTCGTCGGGACAGGCGGAATCGCCTTGCCTCCTTTGGCACCAGAGCGATCGACACGGAAAGGACAGCTGGCGAAGCGCGCTCTCGCACGAGAGCAGGGCTTCCCCGCCGCTGGGGATCGCCTCCCTGCCGCGTCGCAGGAATGGCCGTCAGGGTCGTGGACCGTGGGGCAAGGCGAGAGGAGGGCCCGCACCGAAGTGCGAACCCTCCTCTCTCGAACGTCGAATCGTCGCGCCTGGTGAGTCGATCTAGTCGGCGGCTACCGCGACGGGAGTGGCTGCGCCGGTCTGCTTCTGCAGCTCAGCGAGGACCCGGTCAGCCGTGAACGGCAGGTCGTAGAGCCGGATGCCGACCAGGTCGTAGATCGCATTGGCGATGGCACCCGCGACCGGAGCGACCGCCGGTTCGCCGACTCCGCTCATCGGCTGGCTCTTGTCCTCGACGAAGACGGTGTCGACGGTCGGGGACTCCCGCATCGTGATCGGGGCGTACTCCGCGAAGCTCGGGTTGGTCACCCGTCCGCCCTCGAACTTGATGATCTCCCGCAGGGCGGACGACACGCCGAGCACGACCGAGCCTTCGACCTGGTGCTTGACGGCCTCGGGGTTGATCACGAGTCCGCAGTCGATCGCGACATCGACGTGCCGGACGAAGACCTCGCCGGTGTTCTGGTCGATCTCGACGCGGGCGACCTCGGCCACGTAGCTGTTGGCATCGAAGCCGAGCGCGATCCCGTAGCCGGTCCCGGTCGAGCCGACGCCGGGTGTCCAACCCGCCTTGGCCAGTGCCGCGTCCATGACGGCCATCATCCGGGGATTGCCACCAAGCAGGTTTCGACGGAACGCGACCGGGTCGACGCCCTCCATCTCGGCCAGGACGTCGAGCGTGACTTCACGGGCGAAGGTGTTCATCGTCGCGCCATTGACCCGCCAGAAGTAGGGCGGCAGCGTCGACGCACTGTGGAACCAGAACGTTTGCGCGTTCGGGATCTCGTAGATCTCGTGGATGTTGGCGCTCCAGTCGGAGGCAGCGCCGTTCTGGGTATCCTCGCTCCGCTCGACGTTCTCCGGGAAGTAAGACGCGCTGTAGAGGTTGTACAGCCAGCCACCGATCCCGCCCTGACCGTCGAGCCCCGTGGTGATGCTGACGAGGGTCGCGGGGCGGTACTGGCCGTGGGCCAGTTCCTCGTCGCGGCGCCAGAGCACCTTGACTGGCCGGCCGAAGGCCTGGGCCAGCCGGGCGGCCTCGACGTCGGCCATGGCGACGATCTTGGCACCGAACGCGCCGCCGGTCGCCATCGGGGTGACGACGACGGTCTCCGGCTCGCGGCCGAGGACCTCCGCGACGGAGCGCCGCACGCCGAAGGGGTCCTGCGTCGACGTCATGACGTCGACCCGCTCCGGGGTGATCTGGACCAGGGAGTTCCGCGGCTCGATCGGGGTGTGGCTGACGAACGGGCCCCGGAAGGTCAGCTCGATCGGCTCCGTGATCCCGGCCAGGATGTCGAAGTCCGACGCCGGTTCGACGTTGGTCTCGTCCAGCCGGACGCCCTCGTCGGCCGTGTCGAGCAGCACCTGGTGGATGTTCTCGGAGGTCGTGGTGGCAGGGAGTTCCTCCCACGTGGCCTGCACCATCATGATGGCGGCCTCAGCCTGCTCATAGCGCTCCGCGGCGAGGCCGGCGAAGTTGCCGTCGTGGAAGACGCCCACGACGCCCGGCGCCACCTCAGCCTCGGTGAAGTCGATCGAGGTCAGCGTCGCGCCGAAGGACGGCGGGCGGACGATCTTGCCCCAGACCATCCCCTCGATCGTGCCGTCGATCCCGTACTTCAGTGACCCGTCGACCTTCTCGATCACGTCGGGTCGGGGGATGGACTGGCCGATGACGGTGTAGGTCGCCGGGTCCTTGAAGGCGATCTCGGGGTCGAGCTCACGCATCGTCGCCTGGCCGGCCGCGAGGTCCGCGAAGCTGACCATCTGGGTCGGGTCATCGGTGACGACGACCGCGCCACCCGACAGGGAGACCGCGGAGATGTCCTGGCCGAGCTGGGCGGCGCCGAGTTCGCTCAGCCAGACGCGCATCGCGGCGCCCGACTGGCGGATGCGGGGACCGGTCAGCCGCATGCTGAGGCTGCCGAAGGTGCCGAGGTCGAACGGGGTCTGGTCGGTCTGGCCGAGGATGACGAGCACCGACTCGAAGGGGATCGACAGCTCCTCGGCGATCAGCTGGGCGAAACCGGTCCGGATGCCCTGGCCGAACTCGACCTTGCCGGTCATCAGGGTGACGGTCCCGTCCGGGTTGATGCGGAGGTAGGAGTCGACCTCCGACGAGAACGGGGATGGGGGCGAGACGGGGGTCGCCTCCGGCGTCGCGCCGGCCTCCGGGGAGCTGACGGCGTCCTGGCCGAGTGCCTCCCGTGAGGACCAGGCGACGGTCAGGCCGGCGGCGACGCCAGCGGTCTGGAGCAGGCGGCGGCGGCTGACCTGGCGATCGTGGGGGACTGTGGAGGGGAACTGGTCATCGACGGTCATCGTGGAATCCCTCTAGCCGCGGCTGGCAGCGAGCTTGATCGCCTGGAAGATCCGGTTGTACGTGCCGCAGCGGCAGAGGTTGCCACTCATCGCCTCGACGATCTCGTCGTCGGACGGGTCGGGATTGGCCGCGAGCAGCGCGGAAGCCGCCATGAGCTGGCCGGACTGGCAGTAGCCGCACTGCGGCGCCTGGACCTCAATCCAGGCCTGCTGCAGATTGGAGAGTGTGCCCGAATCGCTCAGGCCCTCGACGGTCGTGATCTGCTTGCCAGCGGCGGCGCTGACCGGGGTGATGCATGAGCGGGCCGCGACGCCGTCGACATGGACGGTGCAGGCGCCGCACTGCGACAGGCCGCAGCCGAACTTCGTCCCGGTCATCCCCAGGTCATTCCGGAGTGCCCAAAGGAGAGGAGTGTTCTCGTCGACATCGACTGTCTGGTCCGTGCCATTGATGTTGAGCGTGGTCGGCATGGTGCTCCTGGTTCCTTCCTCATCACTGAGGTGGCGATTCGCCGGGCCATCCGAACGTAGCCACGTACGGAGAATTAGTCCTATTGTAGCCCATGGCAACTGATCGGAACCACCTTTCGAGTGGAGGTCCGGAATAGAGATCGCCGCATAGTCAACGACTGAATACGTTTCGTTCCACCTATCGTGACGTTCCGTCTTTCTGGGCTATTTAGCGGGTTGCACGACCATTTTGCCCGTTCATCTCA
>CADCWK010000186.1 GCA_902806375.1 uncultured Thermomicrobiales bacterium | reverse complement strand
CGCGACAGAGATTCCACCGACGGCGACCGAGATCCCGCCGACGGCTACCGAGATCCCGCCGATGGCTACCGAGATCCCGCCGATGGCTACCGAGATCCCGACCGAGATCCCGACGATTGAGCCGACCCTTGTCCCTACCGACGTTCCCACCGAGCTGCCGACCGTGGAGCCGACGCTCGTCCCGACGGAGCTCGCAACCATCCCGCCGGCGGACGTCACCGACACGTTCTTCACCGGGGCAGGCTGGTCAGCCGTGGACAGCGACCCGACCACGACCTGGTACATGGAGGTTCCGGCTCCGATCATCCCGGAGACCGCGCCTGTCGCGCCCATCGATGAGACTGGGATCCCGGCGGACGGAACGACCGAGGGTGTACCGGTCGAGAACGTCCCGGTCGATGTGCCTGTGGCTCCGGTCGCGGAGACTGAAGACCTCGCGCTCGAGATCGACCTGGGCTACGTGCAGACTGTCGGGAGCATCCGGTGGCAGTGGACCGAGACCTCCTACGCGCATGGCGCGGAAGTCCAGGTCTCGCTCGATGGCGAGACGTGGACGACGGTTGCCTGGCCGGATACCTGGAACGCCATCCCGGGTGAGTGGCAGGAGGCAGCCGTCGGGGTCGATGCCCGGTTCGTCCGGTTCCTGTTCCCGAACGCCGATCAGTTGACGGTCGTGGGCGGTCTCAGCGAGGTGGAGATCCTGCCGGTTCCGGCTCCCTGAACCTCGCCGGTGGCGGGATCGAACCTTGCGAGGATGGGCTGGCTGGCAATCCCGGTCAGCCCATTCGCCTCTCCCGTCGCCAGGGGACTGGACCCGAAACGCGGTCGCTGCGTCGGGCGAAATCATTGACGTAACGGGCCATCTACCGTAGAATACGGGAACGATTAGAACACATTTTCTACTTTGAGCCAGCGTCCATGACCAGCGCGGACGGACCGGTTCAGGGGAGCGGTGGTCGGCAGAGATCGACTACGGAGGCAGGCGGAATGGGACGACGACGAAGCTCGGCCGAGGCGACGACTGGCAATGGGGCGTACGCCGGGGCCGGTGACGGCACACCGGTGGCGGCCTCCGATCGCGATCGTTCGGTCGAACTCGCCATCGCGCAGATCGAGCGCCAGTTTGGCAAGGGCTCGATCATGAAGATGACGCCGGGAGAGAAGAACCCGCTCCAGGCCGACGCCATCCCGACCGGCAGCATCGCCCTCGATCTCGCGCTTGGGATCGGTGGACTGCCCCGCGGGCGGATCGTCGAGATCTACGGTCCGGAGTCCTCCGGCAAGACGACGCTGTCGCTGCACATCGTCGCGGAGGCCCAGCGGATGGGCGGGATCGCGGCGATCGTCGACGCCGAGCACGCCCTCGACCCGATCTACGCCGGCAAGCTCGGCGTCGATCTCGACAACCTGCTGATCTCCCAGCCCGACACCGGTGAGCAGGCGCTGGAGATCGTCGAGACGCTGGTCCGTTCCGGTGCCGTCGACGTCGTGGTGATCGACTCGGTCGCCGCGCTCGTCCCCAAGGCCGAGATCGAGGGCGACATGGGTGACAGCCATGTCGGTCTCCAAGCCCGGCTCATGAGCCAGGCGCTCCGGAAGCTGACCGGCGCGATCAGCCGGAGCAAGTGCTGCGTCATCTTCATCAACCAGCTCCGAATGAAGATCGGCGTCATGTTCGGCAGCCCCGAGACGACGACCGGTGGCCAGGCCCTGAAGTTCTACGCGTCGGTCCGGATGGACATCCGCCGGATCGAGGCGATCAAGAACGGCACCGACAGCGTCGGGATGCGGGCCCGCGTCAAGGTGGTCAAGAACAAGGTCGCGCCGCCGTTCCGGCAGGCCGAGTTCGACATCATGTACAACGAGGGCATCTCGGTCGCCGGCAGTGTGCTCGATGTCGGCACGGATCTCGGGATCGTCCGGAAGAGCGGTGCCTGGTTCTACCTGGACGAGGAGCGGCTCGGGCAGGGTCGTGAGAACGCCAAGGAGTTCCTCAAGCACAACACCGATATGCTCGACCTGGTCCGCAACCGGATCAAGGCGGCATCGCCGGAACTGTCCGGGCGGATCAACTTCGACGGCGGTGACGAGATAGCGAGTGACCCGTCCCTCGTGCCCGTCGCCGCGGGCGAGGATGAGACCTTCTAGGTCCGTCACCGTGGGCCGGCCCACGGCTCGGAACGACACCGTGAGACCGCCCCGCCTGACCCTTCGACGTCAGGCGGGGCGGTCGGTCGTTCCACGGGGTGACGCCCGTCGGGATAGCGCCCGGGGTATTCACGGGCCTTCGGCCGGGATGTGCATCCGTGATCGATCTGGGCTCGACTAACGAGACATAAGCGACTATAATCCATGATTGGCGTCGACCGAGATCCCGTCATCACCGGAGGAAACCAGCCCATGTTCTTCTCCCGAGCCAAGTCCACGATGGTCGCCCCTGAGGATGCCCTGCCGGGCCGTGACCAGCCGCCGTTCACCGTCCCGACGCGGCACGCCGTCAACGGTCAGCCGATCCAGCCACCCTTCCCTGAGGGGAGCGAGACGGCGGTCTTCGCGCTCGGATGCTTCTGGGGCGCCGAGCGGATCTTCTGGCAGACCCCTGGCGTGATCACGACGGCGGTGGGCTACACCGGTGGCTACACGCCGAATCCGACCTACGAGGAAGCCTGCTCGGGACGGACCGGGCACGCCGAGGCTGTGCTGGTCGTCTTCGACCCGGAGCGTGTCAGCTACGCCGACCTGCTGAAGACGTTCTTCGAGGAGCACAATCCGACGCAGGGGATGCGGCAGGGCAACGACGCCGGCACGCAGTACCGCTCGGCGATCTACACCACCAGCGACGCCCAGCGCCAGACGGCGGACCGTGTCCTTGCGGCCTATGACGAGCGCCTGCGGGCCAGCGGACACTCGGCGATCACGACCCAGGTCGAAGCCGCCGGGCCGTTCTACTACGCCGAGGACTATCACCAGCAGTACCTGCACAAGATCCCGAACGGGTACTGTGGGTTGGAAGGCACGGGCGTCAGTTGCCCGATCGGGCTCGGCGTCGCGGTCCAGTAGCGGTCCAGTAGGGGAGACAGACATGACGGATATCCAGAAGGATCTCAAGCCGGTCGCCAGTAACGACGCCGAGTGGCGTGAGCGCCTGACGCCGGAGCAGTACCACGTCCTCCGGCAGGCCGGAACCGAGCGGCCGTTCACCGGCAGGTACGTCGACGCCGACGACGAAGGCGTCTATCACTGCGCGGCCTGCGGCAACCCGCTGTTCGACAGCCAGACGAAGTTCCACTCTGGCAGCGGCTGGCCCAGCTTCACGGAGGCGATCTCGCTCGAGAACGTCGAGTTGCACGTTGACCGCACGCTGGGGATGACCCGGACGGAGGCCCGCTGCGCCCGCTGCCATTCCCACCTCGGCCACGTCTTCGACGACGGCCCGGTCGCCGCCGGCGGCCAGCGCTGGTGCATGAACAGCGCGGCCCTCGAGTTGGACCCGCGCTGATACGTCGTCGATCTCCGCGCTCCGATGTGTCGCGCGCCGCGCCGTCAGCCCGTCTGGGCTGGCGGCGTTTCGTATTTCGGCAGGCAACGGGGCCACAAGCGGGTGGGAGTTGCTCCGTGGCCAGGCGGGGCTCGTCGGAGCGCCCTGCTGGCTCCTTGTGAGATCATCGCCGCGCGGCCCCGGACGCAGGGGAGGCCGTTCTCTCGATCGTACCTCGGCCGATACGGGAGGATTGGATGCGCAATGTTCTGGATGTCCTGCCGTCGGCCGTGACGCTCATGGCCTTCTCCCTCGTCGCGCTGGGGATTGTCCTCTCCCCCGGACCCAACATGATGTATCTCGTATCCCGATCGGTCACCCAGGGTCGTCGGGCCGGGTACATCTCGCTGCTGGGGGTCGCCACTGGCTTCCTGTGCTACCTCCTGCTGACCTGCCTCGGCCTCGCGGGCATCTTCGTCGCCGTCCCCCTGGCGTACCTCGGATTGAAATGGGCAGGTGTAGCGTATCTTCTCTACCTCCCCTGGCAGGCCGTTCGCTCCAGCTCGACCCCGTTATTCGCGCCGAGCGTTCTTTCCCCGGCCTGGCCAGACGTCTCTTCACGATGGGCCTGGTCACCAATCTCCTCAATCTGAAGATCGCCGTGCTGTACGTCTCGCTCCTGCCTCAGTTCGTCGACACTGATCGTGCGCCCGTCCTCCCACAGTTCCTCACTCTCGGCCTGGCCCAGATCGCGGTGAGTCTGGCGGTGAACGCGGTGATCGTCGCCATGGCAGGAACACTGGCCGCTTTTCTGGCTCGGCGTCCGGGCTGGCTCCGGTTCCAGCGCTGGTTCATGGCGACGGTGCTCGGAATCCTCGCCGCCAGGCTGGCCCTCCAACCGACGCGACCGTAGCCCAGACCTCGCGCCAGCGCGCAGGAGGACCGCGCCGATCACTCGAACCGACGATGGACGAGCGTCCGACCAGCGCCTCGAGTCTCCCGGGCAGGGAGCCTCCGACCGGTAGACGCGGACTCCTGGCATGGTCGAGGGTGGCAGTGTGGTCCTCCCTCCGCACCCCTTCTCCCGCTGACCCAGCATCGCACGGTGATGCTCGATCGATCGACCAGCCGGTCGTTCCAAGGTCGTTTCCCGCTTCGGGTAGTGATGAGCGACGTCGTGGCTTGGACCGGCGATCCGACCGAGCCCCCAGTCACTCGCTCCCCGGCTGGACCAGGCCGCCCTTGTAGGCGATGACCACGGCCGGACGCGGTCACGCAGGTCGAGCGCGGCGAGCGAGCCGGAGACCTGGTCCTTGATCGGCGCCTCTCTGTCGAACAGGTCCCGGGCGAGGCCGGCGTCGGACAGGGCACGAGCGAGCAGGGCCAACATCTCGGTCTTGAGCTTGAGGGTGGCCGAACGGACAGGGCGGGGGAGTAGCGGCGAAGCTCTCCGGCGGCAAGGGGGTATCGACGTCGTGAGTAGGACGTAGCCCTGAGCGAAGACGTGGATCGCTTCGGATGGGTCCCCGGGCGATGGGTGCTTGAGCAGGACCGGGCTCCCGCCCGAACACAACGCGTCGAAGACGTCGTCTCGCTCGAACGTGGTCACGATTAGCACCCGCGGCGCTTCGCCCGGCGGCGCACGGCCGCGATAGCGGAGTCTCACGTGAGCCGTCACGGCACCGGCATAACTTATCGCATTGGTCAGCGCCTCCTGACCGATCCGGTAGGCAGAGGAATCCGAGGCGGCCGAGAGCCGCGCTGTCCTCGGGGAGGAGGTCACCAACTGCGCGCTCGATTGCTTCCTTGGGCCGTGGCAGGAACCACCGACGATGCAGGCCGCCCCTTCAAAGGCGCTGACCGACCACCTGGGCACGTACGATCTCGCCGAGGGCGTGAGCCTCGTGGTGGAGGCCGGCGCCGGGGGACTGAGCACCTCGCTGCTGGACCAGCCACTGGACCTCGCTTGGGTCAGCGACGACGCCACCTTTCTCACCTCCGTATCCGGCCTCCCCTGGTCGGCGTTGAACGTGACGGTGACGGGCGTGTCGGCTGGATGCGTCTCAGCGGCGGGCTCTGCTTCAGGGTGGGGTGAGCGACGAGGTCATGCCATGCCAAGAACCAGGGACCGGGGCTCCGTTGAACCGGCCCGACGGAGCCCATAAAGCGGTCGTCCGATCACCTCAACATGGAAGATGGTCATGGGAAAGGTATCCACGGCTACT
>CADCWK010000185.1 GCA_902806375.1 uncultured Thermomicrobiales bacterium | reverse complement strand
GACGGCCGGCACGCTGACGCCCGCCCGCGCGACCACGCGGACCAGGCAGCCGTCGCGCCAGTCCGCGTCCGGCCAGCGACCGCCGGCCCAGGCGACCGGGCCACACGTCTCGGCCAGTGAGAAGCCGGCCGAGACTGGCAGCTGCCGGGTCGACCACCCGCCCGGGAGCCAGGACGGGCCGGAGTGGGGCGCCCGGGTCACGCGGCGAGCGCGGCGATGGCCGCCGCCAGCACGGTGTCGTCACCGGAGAGGATCGACGCCTGGGTGACGGGTACGTCGAGCGTCGGCGCCACACCCTGGCCCTCCAGCCACGGGCCGCCGCGCTGCTCGAAGCGGCCGAGTGGCGCCTGGAAGACGCCACCGGTCGGGAGGAGCCAGAACGCCACGGTCGCGACCACGCCCCCCGTCGGATCGGTGCCCGCGATGACCGTGGCCGGGTTGGCAGAAAGCGCCCCGGCGAGGATCTCGCAGGCCGAGATGCAACCGGCATCCACAAGGACGGCCACCGGACCGGTCCAGAGGGCACCGTTTGGCCGCACGATCAGCTTGCCGGAGACCGGCCACTCCCCGTCGTCGGTCGCGATGCGCAGGTCGGCCAGGTTGACCGGCCGGGTGATGAACGAGCCGGCCAGGTAGGTCGCGACCGCGACGACACCGCCGGGATTGCCGCGCAGGTCGAGGATCAGCGACCGGGCGCCGGTGGCCTCGATCTGCCGGATCGCCTGATCCCACGCCGCCACAATGAGCGCCGGGGACGCCGCGAAGGTCCTGACGCGGATATAGCCGGTCGCCGGGTCAATCAGGCTGGATGTGACCGGCGGCTCGACTCGCCGGGCGACGCTCCCGGCGTCGCCGGACACGAGCCGGTCAACCCGTCCCGTGTCCTCCGTCCGCGCCAGCGTCATCGTCCGGGCCGAGATCTCCCCCTCGTTCCGGACGGCGATCGCCACCTCGGACCCGACCGGCCCCAGTGGCAGGAGGTCGAGCTGTTGGGCGATCCGGGCGGGTCCGGTCGAGACTGGCCGGACGATCGCCGTCATGGCGAGGGCCTCCATCGGCGCCTGGCCGTCCCAGAGGGCGATGGTCGCCCCGGGTCGGATCCCGGCGGAGGCGGCCGACGAATCCTCCGCGACGGCCGTCACGATCACCTGGTCGCGGTCGGTCCGGGCGAGGCTCAGGCCCGTCGAGCCACCCAGTCGGTCCCGGAGAACCGCCAGACTCGGCGTGACGGCGAGGTGACCGTCTCCGATCTCGACGGACAGTCGCATCATGGCCTCCGTATAGGCGTCGGCGTTCCCGGCTCGCTCGGCCGCGACGATCTCCGGCCGGTAGGTCGCGACGATCTCGTCCCAGTCGACCGCCTTGAGGTCGGTGAAGGGGTACCGCGCTCGCAGGTCGGCGACCAGGGCATCGAATGAATCGACATAGCGCATGGCCGAGAGGTCACGGGTCCCACCGAAACCGGAATCAATGCTGACGTCGACGACCTCATCCCGGAGCAGCCGGAAGGGAGTGGCGTCCAGATCGATCAGCGTCCAGCCCGGCTCGACGGCCGTCAGTGGGTCGTCGCCGGTCAGCGGCAGCCCATCGGGGCCGGGAGCGGACGGGAACAGGTGCTCCGCCCCGTCGGCCCAGACCAGGAGCCGGCCGCCGACGATGTCCCATGTCCCCGCCGCCAGCCGCAGCGACGAGTACCCCGTCGGCCAGGCCGAGTACTCGAACGGGTCGAGGAACGGTGTGCCGCCGAGATCGGCATGGACGTTGACCGAGAACAGCTGGACAGCGGCCACGGCCCCCTCCCCGAAGCCGTGGGCCCGCCCCCGTGGCTGGGTGGGGAGCGCGAGATCGAAGACCGGCTGGCTGGCGATGACGTCGAGCGGCGCGATCACCTGACCGTCCGGAGGAAGGGACGCGGTCAGGTCGCGCTCAAGGTAGGCCGTCAGGTCGGTCAGGGCGGCGAAGGGGGGCGCATCGGTGCCGAGGCCGATGTCCGGGCCGGTGACACCGTGGACCGTGACGACACCGGATCCGCCGGCGGGAAGGGGGGCCGGCGCGGTCTGGGAGGAGACCGCCGGGCCGGGGCTCCCGGCGAGCAGCGTGAGTGCCAGCACGGCCGCCAGCCAGCGCTGGTGCCCCGGGCAGAGCCGGCGCCGGCTCCTGACACGGTCCTCGATCCTCGCTCGCCTCATGCGTCCCACTCCGTTCGCGGCAGGATGGTAGCGGCCGGGATGACGGTGGGCGGGTGGCCCATGATCGTCAATGGTTGCGGTCCCGCCTGCCAAATGACGGCGGGAGACCGAACGGGTAAGTGGTACCATCTGCGGGCCGAACGCGATACCGGAAGAGTGGAAACGGGGCACCATTCCGCGCCCCGTCACTGCCCGGACTGCCGATAGACCGATGTGAGGATGACGAGACCACATGGCCAACGACCGGAACGTTGACCCGACGACGCCGACCCCCCGGATGGGCACCGGAAAGGCCGGAACAGGCACGGGCACCGTCGCCAGCGACCGCCGGGCCCGGCGGGAGCAACTCGTCCAGGAACGACGCCGGGACCGGGTCACCATCAAGGAGCGCCAGAAGCGCCGGCGCATGATCAACCTCGGCGCGATCGGCGTCGCCGCGCTGGCCCTGATCGTCCTGCTCGCCTTCGTCGGGACCAACTGGTGGAATGACCGCGAGGGGAACGAGGCCCTCGCCGGCGTGTCCAGCTACGAGTACACCGCCGCCCAGCACCAGGACGGCGAACTCCAGTACACGGAAGCTCCACCGGTCGGTGGCCCCCATAACAACGCCTGGCAGAATTGCGGCTACTACGCCGCTCCGGTTCCCAACTGGAATGCCGTCCACTCGCTCGAGCACGGGGCGGTCTGGATCACATATTCGCCCGACCTGCCCCAGGACCAGATCGACATCCTGCGGGCGAAGGCCGACCAGAGCTACATCCTCGTCAGCCCGTACCCGGGGCTGACGTCGCCGGTCGTCGCCTCCTCCTGGAACCATCAGCTCGCCATGACGGGAGCGGAGGACCCGGCCCTCGACGCCTACATCGAGGAATACCGGATCAACCAGGAGTTCACCCCCGAGCTCGGCGCGAGCTGCACTGGAGCCAACTCGGGCACCCTGCCCTTCTAGGTGTTTGGAAACTGGCCGGCCATCGAGAACGATGGCCGGCCAGTCCGGTTTCCGGAGACCCTGCCCTTGAGCAACCAGCCCGTCTCCGCGGCCCCCGGACAGAACGCGTCCCGCCGCCGTTCGATCCCCGCGGTGATCACCGCACTGGCGCTCGCGCTCCTGGTCATCGCGGTGTCGGCTGGCGCCGTGATGGCCGTCCGGGGCGGCGACCCGGACGGCGACTCGGCCGAGGCCGGTTTCCTGCGCGACATGGTGACCCACCACGGCCAGGCCGTGGAGATGAGCATGATCGTCCACCGGCGGACCGCCGCCGACGACATGGTCACGATGACCTACGACATGGCGACGACCCAGCAGTCGCAGATCGGGATGATGATCGCCACGCTGGACCTGTGGGGGCTCTCCCAGACCGGCTCAGGGCCAGTGATGGCCTGGATGGGACACCCGACGACCGGGCTGATGCCGGGGATGGCGACTCCCGAGCAGATTGCCCTGCTCCGCACCCTGCCGCCGGACGAGGCCGATATCCTGCTGCTCCAGCTGATGATCGTCCACCACCTGGCCGGCGTGGACATGGCCAACGCGCTGCTTGAGCGGTCGGACGACGCCGACGCTCGGCGGATGGCCGAACGGATCTCCCGGAGCCAGGACGTCGAGATCGCCAACATGAACGCGATGCTCGTCGCTCGCGGCGAGACCCCGTACGACCCAGCCACGGCGCCGGACGGCGTGGGAACGCCCGCGCACCCGGATCACGGTGGCTGACCCGGGCGCGGATCGCCGAACTGGTGGTCTGTCAGACTGACGGCCACTCCAGCATCCAGCCACCGTCGACGAAGACCGTGCTGCCGGTGACGTAGCTGGCCTGGTCGCTGACCATGAAGACGACCGTATTGGCGATGTCGACGGGCAGCCCGGCGCGGCGGGCGGGGATCTGCTGTTCGGCTTCCCGCAGCACCTGCTCGTCGTTGCTCGCTTCGGCATTCATCTTCGTCAGGATCATGCCCGGCGCGACGTTCAGGATCCGGATGTTCTCCGGGGCAAGCTCCAGGGCCAGCGACCGAGTCAGGTTGCGCAGGCCGCCCTTCGAGGCGGTATAGGCCGGACCGCCGCCACCCGGCGCCTCCTCGTGGACGGAGGTGATGTTGACGATCCGGCCGCCACGGCCCTGCTTCCGCATCTGTCCGACGGCGTGCTGGGTACAGAGGAACGGCGCGGTCAGGTTGACGGCCAGGACGTGGTTCCAGACCTCGGCGGGTTGATCGATCCCGGACCCCTTGCCGCCCACTCCGGCGTTATTGACCAGGATATCGATCCCGCCCAGCTCGCGGAACGTGGCGGCGAACATCTCCTCGATGGCAGCGGGGTCGGTCATGTCCGCCTTGACGAGGACAGCCCGGCGTCCAGCGGCTTCGATCCCCGCCCGGGTCACCTCGGCGCCTTCCAGGCTGGAATCGGCCCGGTAGTTCACGACGACGTCTGCACCGGCTTCGGCCAGCCCGATCGCCACACCCTGGCCGATCCCAGCACTCGCGCCAGTCACGAGGGCCACCTTGCCGTCGAGTCGAATGTTCATCGCTGGTCCTCTCATCTGCGTCACGGCAAATCGTGTCAGGAGTCGCCGACGGGCCGCCGGCCGGGGGTCGCCGTCCGGAACCGCTCGTAGAGCGGCCCGATGAGAGCACCGTAGACGATGTGCGGCGGGAGCGACTCGACGAACGCGGGCCAGGACCAGTAGTCGTCCAGTTGCCCGTCGCGGATCGCCGGGTGGAGCGTCCGCAGCGGCCGCATGGTCGGGTACAGGGCGAGGTTCTCGACCATCAGCGCCATCACCCCACGCAGCCACGGTGGACCGGGCAGCCGGTCGTGAGCGAGGGTGGCGTAGGCGACCCCGATGACCGCGCCGTTGACGAGGTGGATCCCCGCACCCACCCGGCGAGCCAGGTCCGGCCGGTTGGGCACCGCCGGACGGCCCAGCAGGATCAGGTCGTCGATCCGGCTACCGGTCAGCCGGCGGTCGACCTCCATGACGGCTGTGTACGCCACGACCGACACCACACCGGCCCGCGCTGCCGCCGCGAGATCCACCCCACGGGTCACGGCCCGGACGACTCCACGCACCTGTCCGATCATCCAGTCCGCCCCCTCAGCACGTTCCGCCTTGTCCCATACGGTTGGCAACGCGGAAGCTATGCCACACGCCGTGGCTAGACACTGGTCGGGCACCGCGGAGCGATGAATGGTCACCGGGAACGAACAGGGCAGGGAGTAGGGGATGGACGTCGGGGCGATGCTGGGAGCGTGGTGGCGGAGCGGCAAGCGACTCGGGCAGACGTATGCCCTCGTCAACCTGGTCGTCGGAGCGGTCTTTGTCGCCGTCGCGATCCTCGACATCGACCTGGGTCTCGGGACGTATGCCCGATGGCTGTTCGCGTTGCCGTTCGGCCTCGTCCCGCTGGTCTGTGGCCTGCTGGCGTTCCGGTTCGGGGATGACCCGGCGACGGCGCGGCCGCTGCGGCTCTCCGGGGACGTCGCGCTCTGGTCACTGATGATCCTGTTCACTGTCCTGG
>CADCWK010000184.1 GCA_902806375.1 uncultured Thermomicrobiales bacterium | reverse complement strand
CGCGCCAGCCCGCGAGCCTTGCCCGGCGCCAGTGCCGCGGGCGTGGCAGCTGCTGTCGACGCCGGCGCGACCAGGGCCATTTGACGGTTATCCATACCGGATCCTTGGGTCGAAGACGGCGTAGGAGAGGTCCACGAGCAGGTTGACCACGACGTAGACGACCGCCGCGACCAGCACGATCCCCTGGATCACCGGGAAGTCCCGGTTGTTGATCGCGCTGATCGCGATCCGGCCCAGCCCCGGCCGGGAGAAGATCTGCTCGGTCACGATCGCGCCGCCGAGCAGCCCGGCGAACTGGAGCCCCATGAACGTGATCGTCGGGATCAGCGCGTTGCGGAGCGCGTGCCGCGTCACGACGACCCGCTCTCGAAGCCCCTTGGAGCGCGCGGTGACCACGTAGTCCTGCCGCATCGTCTCCAGCATCGACGACCGGACCAGCCGGGCGATGTAGGCCGCCGACGAGAAGCCGACGACGAAACCAGGCAGGATCAGGTTTCGGATCCCCTCGGAGCCGGTCGCCGGGAAGATCTGGATCTGGAACGACAGGAAGAACAGCAGGAGCAACCCGAGGTAGAACACCGGCACCGAGACGCCCAGCAGCGCGATCACCATCGCCAGCGAGTCGATCCACGAGTTGTGGAACAGCGCCGCCGTGATACCCAGCACCAGCCCGAGGACCACCGCCACGATCACCCCGGCCAGCGCGAGCTGGAGGGTCGGCGTGAGCGCCTCGGAGATCGACTCGGCGACGGGCCGCCGGGAGTGGAACCCCTGACCGAGGTCCCCCTGCAGCACGCCGCCGATGTACGACGTGTACTGCTCCAGCAGCGGCCGGTCCAGCCCGTAGGCGACGCGGATCTCGTCAAGCTCCGCGTCCGAGACGGGCCGGTCGCCGGCGAGGGCGAGGGCCGGGTCGCCGGGGACGAGGTGCAGGATCAGGAACGTGAACACCGAGATGCCGAACAGGACCGGGATGGCCTGCAGCAGCCGGCGCGCGATGTACGGGCCCACGGGGATGCTCCTGGACGGACGACGGCGCGGGACGGCCAAGGGGGAGGGAGCCCCTGCCGGGCGCCCTCCCCCTGATCGCGACTAGACGAACTGGGCGCTGTTCAGCCAGACGTACGAGGCGGCGTAGTCGATCGCATCCCCCTCGAGGTTGGCCCGCTTGGCGTTGTAGACGATCGTATCGACCAGCGGGATCGTCGCGCCGACGCTGAGGACCATCTGCTGGACCTGCGCGTAGAGCGACGCCCGCTCGGCCGGATCGATGGCCTGGAAGGCAGAGATGAGCAACTCGTCGACCGCGGGATCGTTCAACCGCGAACGGTTGAAGTTGCCGATGTTGCCGGACCAGAAGATCGTCCGAAGGACGTCCGGGTCGGCGTAGGAGAACCAGAGCGGCGTGATGTCGTAAGCGATCTCCTCGCGGATCCGGGTCCGAAGGATGGCCGGCTCCAGGATCTCGACATTGACGTCGATACCGATCTCACGCCAGGCACCCTGGCAGAAGGTCGCCGTCGAGACGTCCGGCTCGCGCTGCTGCGTCGGCCATTCCAGCCGCAGCGGCACACCGTCCTTCTCCCGGAAATCGCCGTTCATCACCCAGCCGGCCTCGTCGAGGAGCTGGTTGGCGCGCGCGACGTCGTAGGAGAACATCGTCTCGGTCGTGGGGTCGTACCCGACAGTGGCCCGCATCAACGGGCTGGCGGCCGGGATGTTCAGCCCACCATAGACAGCCTCGTTGAAGGCCACCTTGTCGAGAGCGTAGTGCATGGCGAGGCGGACGTTCTGGTCGGCGATCGGCCCCTCGCGGTCGAGGTTGAACAGCAGGATCCGCCCGGACCCCGGCTGGTCGTACTTGATCACCTCGACTTCCGGGTTGGCCTCGAGATCCGGGAGCTGGAGCGGGTCGATGGCGTCGATGTACTGCGTCTCGCCGGTCGTGATCGTGCCGGTCCGGATCGACACGTCCGTGATCACGCGGTACTCGATCTCATCGAAGAACGGGGCGCCGGTATTGGAGAAGAAGGACGAGCCCCAGTTGTAGTCCGGGTTCTTGATCAGGGTGACGTGGTCGTTCTCGACCCACTCGCCGAACTTGTACGGGCCCGTCCCGACTGGCGCGCGGGCGAACGCCTCGATGCCCATCGTCCGGACGGCGGTCGGCGAGACGATGCCGAGGTAGCCGTTGATCCCGGAGAGGAACGGGGTGAAGGCGGAGGTCAGGACGACCTTGATCGTGTAGTCGTCGATGATCTCCGAGTGGCTGTACGGGCCGAGGTGGTCGCGAGCCTGGCCTGAGAGGATCACGATGTCCGGCTCGGCGGCCGGCGTTCCCTCTGTCTGGAGCCGGTTGGCAACGACGCGGTCGAAGGTGAACTGGACGGCTTCGGCGTTGAACGGCGTCCCGTCGTGGAACGTCACGCCCTGCTTGAGGACGAAGGTGTACTCGGAGCCGTCCTCGGAGATCGTCCAGCTCTCGGCCAGGCCCGGCACGAACGTGTCGGCGGCTGGCATCCAGACGAGCGGCTCACAGATGTTCATCGTGACGCGGATGGTCGAGTCGAAGTTGGTGACCTGCGGGTCCATCGTGCCGTCGAGATCGAAGCCGAGGCCATAGATCAGCCGGCCACCGGCCTGGCCCTCCTGGCGGACGACGTGGGCCGAGGTGAAGTCGACGCCGTGGGCGGCGGCCTTCGCCTGCAACTGGGCGACCGACAGACCGGCGGCGCCAGCGGCGGCACCCCCGATCAGAGAGCGGCGGCTGACGCGGGTGCCGTTGTGACGAGTATCCATCGATGATCCCCCAGCGCGACGATTGCGAGGACGACCGCGAGACGCCTCGCGGTGGTTGGCCGCCGGAGACCCGTCAGGGGCCCGGCGGGATGCACCCAGTGGTTAGGTGGCCACCCCCGTGGTGGCCCGGCCCGTGACCCAGTCGTACCGGGGGTCGTCGTCAGGCACGCTCGTGCCCTCGAACCGGACCCCGACACCGGTCCCGCCATCGACATCGATGACGGCCCCGGTCAGGAACGACGCGGCATCCGAGGCGAGGAAGAGGACGACGGAGGCGACTTCGTCCGGTTCGCCGGCCCGGGCCATCGGCATGGTCGGGATCCGGCGGCCGAGCGCTTCGGCCATCCGTGGTGGGAGTGGTTTGGGCTGGGTGTCGATCAGGCCGGGGCTGACGCAGTTGACCAGGATGCCGTACTGCGCCAGTTCGACCGCGGCGACCCGCGTGAAGCTCTCGACGGCCGCCCGGCTGGACGCGTAGCAGGCGGCCCCGGCCGAACCCCGCTTGCTGACCCCCGACGAGAAGGTGACGATCCGCCCACCGTTGCCGGCGGCGATCATCGCCCGGGCCGCGGCCTGGGTCACCAGGAACGTCCCCCGGCAGTTGACGCCGTAGACCGTGTCCCAGACCTCGACCCGCTCGTCCAGCAGCGTCGCGTGCGGGGCGACCGCCGCGTTGTTGACGCAGAGGTCCAGCCGGCCGTAGCGGTCGATCGCCGCGCCGACGATCGCGCTGGCCCCCTCCGGGGTCGCGATGTCGGCCACGACCGACCCGACCTGGTCAGCCGGCATCCCCGCGACCGTTGCGGCCAGCCCCTCGGCGTCCCGGTCAGTCGCCAGGACCGTGGCCCCGGCGTCGACGAGTCGCTCAACGATGGTCCGGCCCACCCCGCGGGCGGCTCCGGTCACCACCGCGACCTGACCGCTGAAGTCGAACGCGACGTTCATTCCACCTCCCTCGAACCGATGGGTTCACCACGCCGGAACGGCACGTAGCGGTTTGCACCATTTCCCTGCTCGACACCGGCTATTCGGTTTGACATCGACTCGTGGGGTGATAGTATGCGGATTGTCGACAATCGTCAATCAGTCGCTCAGATTCGCTCTTGGCCCTCCCGCACAAGCCACGGAAACCACCATCTGGTGTCCCTGGCGTGCCGAGCAATGGGCCTCGACGCGACCGGACATGGAGGTGACCAGGTAGTGAGCGAATCGCGTGCGGGACGGTGATGTCGGTTCGGCAGCGAAGATGCATGACCAGTGCATCTGACCGGGACCGGGCGGCCGTGGGGAAACAGGGGTGCAATGGCGTCGATAGCTCAGGACGGGAATGGCGCCACCGCGCCGGATCAGCAGATTCGTCAGCCCAGCCGCCTGCGCCTCGTCGACGACGTCGCTCAGGCGCTCGAGGACGCGATCCTGTCCGGTTCCGTCCGGCCCGGCGACCGGCTGATCGAGACCCGGCTCTGCGACGAGCTCGGCGTCAGCCGGACGACGCTGCGCGAGGCCCTGCTGACCCTGCAACGCCGCGGGCTGGTCCGGAGCGAACCCCGCCGGGGCACCTTCGTCCACCGGCTGTCACGGCAGGAGTCGATGGACCTGCGCCGGGCCCGCTCGGTGCTCGAGGGCTTCGTCGTCTCGACCGGCCACATCAGCCTGACCGAGGCCGACTTCGCGGACATGCAGGGGCTCATCGACGCGATGGCGCTCTGCGAGCTCCCCCGCGATGTCGCTTCGATCATTCGCCTGGACCTCGGCTTCCACGGCACGATCATGCGGGCGGTCTCCTCACCGGTGATGTACGAGCTGTGGGAGAGCCTGAACGGCCGGATGAGCGCCCTGATCCTGAGCAGCATCGAACGCCGCCACGCCGCCACGCCGGACTTCGCCGAGTTCCACCAGGTCCTGCTCGACGCCCTCCGGACCGGTCGGACCGCGACGGCGACCGACGCCGTCGTTGCCCACTACATCGGCCTGACGCCGGACGACACGGAATCGCTTGCCGAGATCACGCAGGCGATCGACACGATGATCCACGTTCCCGCCTGACACCCTCACCGGGTGCGCCGGGATCTCGCAATGGCCGCCCCCCAGTGGGCGGGAGAGGAAGACCACCGCATGTCCGTCGCATTCCAGCCGATCACGGGTCGCAACGTCCGGGTCGGCGTGATCGGGGCCGGCGCCTGGGCCAACAATGCCCACCTGCCCGGCTGGCACCGGGACTCCCGCTGCGACATCGTCGCGGTCTGCGACATCGACGAGGCGCTGGCCAACGAGGCGAAGGCGACCTTCGGCGCCGACGCCGCCTACACCGATTACCGTGACCTAATCGCCCGCGACGACATCGACGTGGTCGACGTCTGCACCTCCAGCGCGATGCACCTCGAGATCTCGCTGGCCGCGCTCAACGCCGGCAAGCACGTCCTCTGCGAGAAGCCGGTCGCCTTCGACTTCCGGCAGACGGCCGAGGCCGCCGACCTGGCCGACAGCCGTGGGCTCAAGACCAAGCTCGGTTTCACCTTCCGCTACAGCCCCGGCGTCCGCTACGCCCGCCAGCTGATCGACCAGGGCTTCGTCGGCGAGCCGTACATCTACAACGCCTACGAGCAGAACTCCCAGTGGATCGACCCGCAGACCCCGCTTCGGCAGGTCAAGCTCGATGTCGACCCGAACAGGATTCAGACGCAGTCGCTGGAGGGCTACGGCGCCCCGGTGATCGACATCGGGCACTCGTGGGTCGGCGCGGACTACAGCCGCGTCGTCGGCACGATGCGCAACTTCGTCCCCGAGCGCGTCGTCCGCGCCACCGGGCAGATGACGAAGATCAACATCGACGACGGCGACATCTACATCGGCGAGTACACCAACGGCGTGATCAGTTCCGTCCAGACCAGCTTCGTCACCGTCGGCAACTACCCGGGCATCGAGGTCCGCCTGTACGGGTC
>CADCWK010000183.1 GCA_902806375.1 uncultured Thermomicrobiales bacterium | reverse complement strand
GTCCGTCTGGGCGACTGCCAGGTTGACCGAGGTCGGGAGCTCGATGTCGATCGCCTCACCGTTGTGGGAGAGGACATCGACGACATCGTTCTCCTTGATGAACCGGGCCGAGTCGCCGACGTTCTCGGCGGTCAGCTGGATCTGATCGAACGTCTCCGTGTCCATGAAGTGGAGGTCATCGCCCTCGCGGTAGAGGAACTGGACGTGGGACCGCTCCAGGCGGACCGTCTGGAACTTGGCACCGGACATGACGGTCTGGTTGGTGAGCGAGCCGGTCCGCAGGTCACGGAGGGTCATCCGGAGCTGCGCGCTGCCCCGGCCCTGCTTGTTGTGGCTGAAGTCCACGACCTTCAACAGTCTGCCGTCGACTTCGATCGTCGTTCCCTTGCGCACATCACCGGTATCGATCATCGTCAATCAGCCCTTCCGGGGTACAAGGCCGCCAGCTGCGGCGCGTGTTGGTCTCAGTCGCAATGGGGATACCATATTCGCCATCCGTTTGGCGAATCCGCCCCGGTCAGATTCGCCGTTTGCTGGCGCGCGACAGGCAGTCGAACCCGTCATCCCGGACAATCCCCAGATCCTCGACGCGGACGCCACCCCAGCCCGGCAGGTAGATCCCCGGCTCCACGGTGAGCGAGTGTCCGGTGAGCAGCGTGTCCGTCGACGCCGGGCCGGCGCTCGGTGCCTCGTGGATCTCCAGTCCGACACCATGCCCGACCCCGTGGACGAACCGGTCAGCGTAGCCGGACGCCGCGATGAACGACCGGGCGACGTCGTCGATCGATCGCCCGGTCACGCCGGCGCGGACCGCGGCCTGGGTGACGAGGTTGGCCTCCGCCACGATGGGATAGATCGTGGCGAGTGTCTCGTCCGGCTCGCCGACCCAGACCGTGCGGGTCAGATCGGCGAGGTACCCGTCGACACGGGCTCCCATGTCGATGATGACGGGCTCACCGGGATCGATTGCACGGGGACCCGGAGCGTGGTGGGGGCGGGCTGCATTCGGACCGGAGGCCACGATCACCGACGACCCTTCCGCCCCGAGGCGACGCATCGCCACCGTAAGGTCCCAGGCAAGATCCTGCTCGGTCGTTCCGGCGACGAGCCGATCGGTCACCTCCTCGAATGCCTGGTCGGTGATGGCGGCCGCCCGCGCGAGGGCCCGGATCTCGGCGTCATCCTTGATGGCGCGCATCCCATCCAGCAGGCCACCGATATCGCGGAAGGAGACGTCGTCGCCCAGCGCGGCGGTCAGTGCCTGATGGGCCGCGACCGAGACGTCCGACGCCTGGAAGCCGATCGTGCGCCAGCCCCTCGCGCTCAGGTGATCCGCGAGCGTGCCCCACCATGGTCTGACCCAGTCCGCGACGTGGAGTCCCGGCGCCTCGCTGGAGGCCCATTCGGCGTTGTTCGGCGATGTCAGCAGCGTTGACTGTCCGGGACCGACCAGCAGGACGGCCACCGGGACGACGTCATGCGACGCGGCCATGAAACCGGAGAGATACGTGCGGGCGGGATCCGAGGAGACCAGGCAACCGTCGATCCCGGAGCGACCGAGTCCCTCGATCAGGCGCTGCCGGCGTTCGTGCAGCCGGTCGGCTCCGCGCCAGTGCGCCGTGGGACCCGTCTGGGCCGTGCCGGTCATGCGTCCTCCGTCGTCTTGAGATGGCCGGCGAGGAATCGAAGCGCGAGCTCATAGCCCACCGATCCGAGCCCGACGACCTGCCCGGTGACGACAGGGGCGGTCACCGACTGGTGCCGGAACGTCTCCCGGGCGTGGACGTTCGAGAGATGGACCTCGACGGCCGGCTTGGCGACGGCGGACAGGGCGTCGCGGACGGCGATGCTGTAGTGCGTGAAGGCACCGGGGTTAATGACGATCCCGTCGGAGGCGCCACCGAACTGCTGGATGGCGTCGACGATCTCCCCCTCGTGGTTGGACTGGAACGTGTGGACCGTCACGGGCGGGTCGAGCTGCTTGCCCAGCGCGGTCAGGCGCTGGTTGATCTGGTCCAGGGTCTCCCGCCCGTAGACCGCGGGCTCCCGCTGGCCAAGCATGTTCAGGTTCGGCCCGTGGATCACAACGACCCGGAGCCGACGATCGAGGTCGTCGGCTCCGGGTCGGTCGGTTCCTGGTTTGGTGGTCGTCAAGGGGGATCCTGTCGCTTCACTGCGGAACGGTGAAGCGCATTATCCCACGGGGGTGTCATCCGTCACGATCGCGGGAACGTAGGCCCGGATCTCCGACGTCCCCTCGGCGCCCGACTCGGCCTCGACCTCACCGACGAACACGTAGATGGGGACGAGGAAGCGCTCGCCGCCGATGGCGCCTGCGGTGGTATAGGCGATCTCCACGGACGTGTAGGTCGCCTGGCCGGTCACCTCGGCCCCGTCCTCCAGCTCGGCGTCATTGAACGTTGCCTCGATGTAGGCGTCGCCGGCCTCGACCTCGCGCCAGGCGTCCTCCGCCGGCCGGAGCAGGTAGCGCTCGATGACCGCGATCGCGGCCCAGCGGGAGGACGCCTCCAGCACCACCCCGTCCGGTCCGATCGTGACACTGATGTTGGGATACGCCGTCAGGATCGGCTCCGGCTGCGTCGGGGCGAAGGCGACCGAGATCCGTCCGACGGCCTCGGTCCGGCTGGTGATACTGCCCTCGCCGAGATCAGCGGGCGCGAGACCGACCGAGCGGAGCCAGTCCCGGGCGAAGGCAATCGCGTCCTCGTCGCTGGGCAGGTCGGCCAGGGTCGGAACCTCGCTGGACTGGTACTGGATCAGGTCCGGCGCGACGAACAGTTCCCCCTCGCCGGAGACGACGAAGGTGTCGTTGCCGCGCTCCTCGACGTCGCCGTCGATCCCGATCGCCTCGGCCAGTTCGGCGACGTCGTCGCGGCTGGCCGGGTCGACCGTCAGCGAGTAGACATCGGCCTCCGTCGGGGCGTCGTCCAGGTCCGTGTCGAGCGACCCCTCCAGCTGGAGATCGAGCTGACGCTCATTGCCGGTCGGCAGATCGGCCGGCGGTAGCTGCGCCGTGATCTCCGTCTGCCCCCCTCCCGATGGCGCCGGCGTCTCCGAAGCGTCCTGGGCCAGAGCGGTCCGGTCCTGCCCCGCGAAGGGTGCCGCCAGCGAGCCAAGCAGGAGTGTGGCGACGAGCGCGAGGGTGAGTCGGATGGGGGTCGTGGGGTGGATACGCAACAGAAATCTCCTCAGTCCGCGAACGGCACGCCCGCGGGTCCGCCGATCGGATCGGTCACGGGGTCGAACTCCATGATGCGGCGCAGCTCGACGATCTGGTCGCGCATGAGGGCGGCCTTCTCGAAGTCGAGATTGCGGGCCGCCGTCTTCATCTGCGACTCGAGGTCCTTCACCATCCGGGCCAGCTCGTCCTTGGGCAACTGGGCGATCACGCCCGGCCGGCCGTTGCCGCCCGCATCGTAGGAGCCCGACTCCTCCGCAACCTGCTTTACGCGGTCGGTCAGATCCCGGATCTCCTTGACGATACCGCGGGGCTCGATCCCGTTGGCCTCGTTGTGGGCGATCTGGACCGCGCGACGCCGGTAGGTCTCGTCGATCGCGCGCCGCATCGAGTTGGTCTGCTGATCGGCGTACATGATGACGTTCCCGTCGACATGCCGCGCCGCGCGCCCGACGGTCTGGATCAGCGCGCCCTCCGAGCGGAGGAACCCTTCCTTGTCGGCATCGAGGATCGCGACGAGCGAGACCTCCGGCAGGTCCAGTCCCTCACGGAGGAGATTGATCCCGACGACGACGTCGTAGACCCCGAGCCGGAGGTCACGCAGGATCTCCACCCGCTCGATCGTGTCCTGCTCGCTGTGCAGGTACATCGTCCGGATCCCCATCTCCTTGAGGTAGTCCGCGAGGTCCTCCGCCATCCGCTTGGTGAGCGTCGTGACCAGCGTCCGCTCGCCGCGTCCCACCCGCAGGTTGATCTCGCCGAGGAGATCGTCGACCTGTCCCTTGGTCGGCCGGACGGTGATCGTCGGGTCGATCAGGCCGGTCGGCCGGATCACCTGCTCGACGATCCGGTTGCTGTGCTCGTACTCGTACGGTCCGGGCGTCGCCGAGACGAAGATCGTCTGGCCCATCATCCGCTCGAACTCGTTGAAGGTCAGCGGGCGGTTGTCCCGGGCGGACGGCAACCGGAAGCCGTGCTCGACCAGGACGTCCTTGCGGGCCCGGTCACCGGCGTACATCCCCCGGACCTGCGGCATCGACATGTGCGACTCGTCGACGAAGAAGATGAAGTCGTCCGGGAAGTAGTCGAGCAGCGTGGACGGCTGCTCGCCGGTCTTGCGCCGGGAGATGTGCATCGAGTAGTTCTCGATCCCGGCGCAGTAGCCCGCTTCCTCCATCATCTCGAGGTCGAACATCGTCCGCTGCCGGAGCCGGGCGGCCTCGAGCAGCTTGCCCTGGCTGTCCAGCTCCTGGAGCCGCTCCTCCAGTTCGAGGCGGATGTCCTTGATCGCGACCTTGAGCGTGTCCGCGGTCGTCACGAAGTGCTTGGCCGGGTAGATGTCGACCTCGATCCGCTCGGCCAGGATCTCGCCGGTCAGTGGGTCGACGTCGACGATCCGCTCGACCTCGTCGCCGAAGAACTCCACCCGGAGGGCGATCTCCTCGTAGGCCGGGAAGATCTCCAGCACATCGCCGCGCGCCCGGAACGTCCCACGGGTCAGGCTCATGTCGTTGCGCTCATACTGGATGTCGATCAGATGGCGGATGACCCGGTCCCGCCGGACCGAGGCGCCACGCCGGAGGGAGACGACGACCTTCCCGTACTCCTCGGGGGAACCGAGTCCGTAGATGCACGAGACGGACGCCACGATGAGCGTGTCCCGCCGGGTCAGGAGCGCGCGGGTCGCGGCGTGGCGGAGCTTGTCGATCTCCTCGTTGATGTCCGAGGTCTTCTCGATGAAGGTGTCGGTCCGGGGGACGTACGCCTCCGGCTGGTAGTAGTCGTAATAGGAGACGAAGTACTCGACGGCGTTCTTCGGGAAAAACTCCTTGAACTCCGAGTAGAGCTGGGCGGCCAGGGTCTTGTTATGGGCGAGGACGATCGCCGGTCGGTTCAGGCGGGCGACGATGTTGGCCATCGTGAACGTCTTGCCGGACCCGGTCACCCCAAGCAGCGTCTGGGCCTTCTCGCCCGCCACGAGGCCGTCGACGAGCTGGTCGATGGCCTTCGGCTGGTCGCCGGTGGGACGGAGTGGGGTGACGAGCTCGAATGCTGGCATGGGCTGGGTTCCTGACGGTGTCGGGGCGAGAGGTCAGCCCGGCTCCGGATCACAGGATCCGGTAGTACTCGGCCTCGGAGTCGCCCTGGGCGATGATCTCGTCAATGTGGCGGATAGCCTCGCGCTGACCCGCCCAGAGCAGCCGGGCGGTGGCTTCCTCCCGGTCGCACCAGGCGAAGTCGACGTACTCGTCGGCCAGATGGATGCGGGCGCGTGGCTCGACGGTAAAGGCGAAGACGGGAGCGAGGATCAGGTTGTCAGTGGTCGAATCGTAGAACTGGTTGACGTAATCGGCAGAGAACCGGTCGACCGGAGTCAGGCCGGAGCGCTCGCGGACCGCGCGGGCGGCCGTCTCCAGCGCCGTCTCGTTGCCGAGGATCTTGGAGTGGACGCTCTGCCAGGTGTTGCCGAAGGCCAGATCGGCCCGGCGGCGGAAGAGCAGGAACTGCGGCAACGCGTTGACCTTGCGGAAGACATAGGCATCGACCATGTCGGCGACGATTCGCACCATGCGGGCTGCTTCTCCACGATTGACAGGCTATCTCGGGTTTGGGACACGCTAGAGCCTAAATCCGTGGCGGACGGCGAAACCGGTCGAAGATCCGCTCCACGCCGCCGGGCCGCGACAGACCACCACCGAGGTCCTGACCGCGCCAGCTGCGGGAGACCGGAGATTCCGGCTGCCGGAACCGCTGGACAACCGGAATGAAGATAGCCGCGATGCAGACGATCGCCAGCAGATTGGCGAACAGCGGGGAGATGTCGCGGACCACGAAGGCCAGGACCGCCGCGGCGACGGCGACGACCAGATACCGGCCCGAGCCGAGCCGCTCGAACCGCGCCTGGAGCGACTCCGGTCGCGCCGAGGACTGCCTGGCGGCCGCCCGGGTCGCGTTGCCCCGGCGACGCACCTCGTCCGTGAACGAGATTGGCTGCCGCTCGGAGCGTTCGAGGATCTCGGCCACTTCGCGTTCGAGCCGGGTGGTAGGGGGGCGGGGCTCATCCTGGCCGCCATCTCCGTCGGACGTCTGGGTCGTCACCTCAGGGCCTTTCATTGCACCAGACCGGGTCGGCGGGTGATTCCCTTATGGTACGCTACCGCCCGTTTGTCGCTCCCGTGACGCGGCGTTCCCACCCCTCTCACACCCGTCGAGGTCCAGTCTTGCAAGAGCCGTCCATCCGGTGCACCGTCATCGACCCGACCGGAACCATCACCTTCGCCGGGCCGGCACATCTCGCCAAGGCGCTCACCGCCGCCTGCTCCCACGGACCCCAGGATGCCCGGGCCCTGCTCCAGCTCGCGGAACAATACGACCCCTCTCTCATCCAGGACCTGTCGGCCGGACTGGCGATCTTCGACGAGCACAACGTCGGCGAGGACCACACCTGGATCGACGAGCGGCTCGATGACCAGCACGACTACCCACTGCCGGTGCGGGTCGTGAACGGTCCCACGCGCCAGCTCAGCCTCGCACCGTTCGACGCGGGGCTGATCGTCTTCAATCTCAACGCCCGCCGGATCGTGCAGGTCCAGAATTCCTACGCGGAGATCCTCCGGCGCGACCGGGGAAGAGTCCGGGAAGCGGGACAACCGACCGGGGGCATCTTCCGCTACTCGTTGCCCGGTTCCTGGACCATCCTGCCCTGACGGGGGTGGACCGGCCGATCAGCGACGATCGGACCGGGTCTTCACCTTGCTGCCCGGTTCGCCGTCACGGTCTCCCGGGCGCTCGGGGCCCCGGCGGCGGGTCAGGAGGCTGCCGAAGAACAGCCTGCCCATCTGGCCGCTCATGCTGGTGTTGACGAGTTCGGAGTCGGTGTCCTGGAGCAGCTCGCCCTCCCGCCGCGTTTGCGTCGACCAGTCGGCGCGGGATTCCCGGGCGGCGACGAAATAGTCGTCCATCCGCTTCTCGGCGTCCTCGGCGAGGAGCAGCGCCCGGAACTCGCCCAGCTCGGCGACGGTGGCGTCGACCCAGCGGACGATCGCCTCCCGGTTGGTCATCACGATGTCCCGGTGCATGGCCGGGGAGCCCGAAGCCAGCCGGGTCATGTCCCGGAAGCCGGTCGCCGAGAGCGCCCGCATGTCCCGCCAGGAGGTGTCCTTGCTCGTCGCCCGCATCAGGGCGGCGCTGAGGACGAACGGCAGGTGGCTGACGCCGGCGACGTGCGCGTCGTGTTCCTCGGGGTCGACGAAGTAGGGCTCGGCGTCCAGCGCGCCGATGATCCCGAGGACGTTCTTGATCGCGTCCTCCGACGCGTGGACCGACGGACAGACGCACCACGTCGCGCCCTTGAAGAGGCCGGCGTCGGCTCCCTCGATACTCTGGGCCTTGCCGGCCATTGGGTGCCCACCGACGAAGTTGACGGTCCTGGGCAGTAGATCGTTGGCCCACCGCAGCACGCTGGCCTTGGTCGAAGCGGTATCGGTGACGATGGCGCCGGGCTTGAGGTGGGCGGCGATGTCGGTGAACGTCTGCTCGGTCGCCGAGACCGGGACGCAGAGGATGACGATGTCGGCGTCACGCACTGCCCGCGTCAGGTCCCATTCGGTCTTCTCGACCGCATCGATCTTCTTCGCGTACTGCTGCTGCTGGATGTCTGTGTCGAAACCGACGATCTGGAGGGCTGGACCGCCCTGGCTGTTCGCCTTCGACCACGCGCTGAGTCCGAGGCCGATCGACCCTCCGATGAGCCCCAGTCCGATGATCGCTACCTTCTGCATGATGGGACGTTCCTCCTGATCGGGATGAGCCGGTTCGCTGCTGCGGTAGCGAGCGGGGTTAGACGGGTTCGGTATCGATCTCGCGGATCCAGCCGGTCTGACCGTCCTCGTTGATGAACTGGAGCCAGACGACCCCCTCGACGGTTTCTTCCTCGCCGGTGGACTGGAGCGGGGTGCCGGGGTTTACGACGGCGAGGGTCTCGGATCCGTTGGTCCCGGCCGCCGAGCGGAAGTTGATCCCCTGGTTGCCAGCGACCTGGTAATCCGGCTGGAAATCGTCCGGTGTCTCCGTCGGCGGCACCTGCGTGGGCGCGACCGTGGGCGCGGCCGCGGGCGGCTCGGTCGGCGCGATGGTGGCCGTCGGTGCGACCGACGGCGCCGATGACTGGACCGGACGGGCGGTCGGGGCCAACGGGGCACCCGCCTGGATACTGGCGGGCGTCGCGGTCGAACTGGCGGCCTGCGCGCCGAGGAAGTCGCTCAGGTAGGGGTTGATCGTGGCGAACAACCAGACGAATGCCCCGATGAGCAGCAGGATGGCCAAGGCCATCGACGCGCCGACGGCGAAGCCGGAGCGGCGGGCGTGTTGGTCGAGCCGGCGATTGAGGGATGGGTCTGTCATGAGCCCTGCACGGGTACGGGTCGGATGTCCGGGGTCTGATCCCACCGCGAGGGGAGCGGCGGGCACACGAACGAGCCACGGTCAGGCGGGCGTGATAGGAAAGTGTACCATCGGCCCGGGCGATTCCCGGGAACGGCGGGTGATCGCGACGGGACCGGCTCCGACCGGGACAGAGGGGTTTCACGAACCATGCGCATTATCGGTGCATCGGATATTGGCCGGCTCGTCTCGATGCCGGACGCGATCGCGTTGATGAAGACGGCCTTTGGGGAACTGAGTGCTGGCCGGGCCCAGGCCCCGCTGCGGACGGGCATCCATCTCGACGACCCGTCCCTGGACGCCCTTTTCATGCCAGCCACCGTGCCGGCTGCCGACGCGCTTGGCGTCAAGCTGGTGACGGTCGCCGCCGACAATCCCGGACGGGGTCTGCCGCTGATCCACGCCACCGTCCTGATCGTGGACCCGGAGACCGGTATCCCGGCGGCCCTCCTCGACGGTACGAGTATCACGGCGCTCCGGACCGGGGCGGTGTCCGGTGCGGCGACGGACCTGCTGGCCCGGCGCGACGCCACGACGCTCGTGGTCGTCGGCGCCGGGGCCCAGGCGCTGACCCAGGTCCTCGCGGTCTGCGCCGTACGCTCCATCACGCGGGTCATCGTCGTTGGGCGGAGCCAGGCCGGGCTGGATCGCATGGCCGGCTGGCTGGAGGAACGCGATCCGGCGGTGGCGGCGATTACCGAGCGGACGACCGACCGGGCGGCTGTCGCCGCCGCGGACATCGTCTGCGCAGCCACGACCTCTCGGGAACCCGTCTTCGACGATCCGGACATCCGCCCGGGGACCCACATCAACGCCGTCGGCGCCTATACCCCGGCCATGCAGGAGATCCCCGCCGAGACCATCATCCGTTCGCTCGTCGTCGTCGACCAGCGGGCCGCGGCGCTGGAGGAGGCCGGTGACTTCGTGATCCCGATCCGGGCGGGTCAGCTCCGGGCCGACGATGTCACGGTCGAACTCGGCCACCTCGTAAACGGGGATCACGCCGGCCGGAGCTCCGACGACCAGATCACCTTCTTCAAGTCGGTCGGCAACGCGGTCCAGGACATGGTGGTCGCCCGGAAAGCACTCGACCTGGCCGAGCGGCGCGGCGCTGGCCAGGTCGTGTCGCTGGCCTGATCTCTCGCATCGCTGCCAGGACTCAGTCGGCGGCGACGGCGGTCACTCTCGATTCGATCGGGCACGTGCCGCAGCGGCAGACGCCGTCGCGGACGTGCTCGAGGAATTCCTCGTGATGCTTCTGCATCATCCCGAGCAGCGGCATGGGGGCGACCTGACCGAGACCGCAGAGCGATAACTCGATGATGTGCTTGCTCGTCCGCTCGATGAGCGCGAGGTCCGCTTCCGAACCGCGGCCGAGGCGGATGCGGTCGATGATCTCGATGATGGCCGGGTTGCCCAGTCGGCAGGGAACGCACTTCGAGCAGGACTCGTAGCGGTTGAAGGCCATCATGTAGCGGGCGTAGTCGACGGCGCAGGTCGTGTCGTCATAGACGACGAAGCCGCCGGAGCCAAGCATGCCGCCGTACTCAGCCATCGAGTCGAAATCCAGCGGCACATCGAGGTGCTGCTCCAGCAGCGGTCCTGCCGAGATGCCACCGGTCTGGACGCCCTTGAAGGTGTGGCCGTCCTTCATACCGCCCCAGATGTCCTCGATCACCCTGCGGAATGGCGTGCCCATCTCGACCTCGACGAGCCCCATCCGCTTGACGGGTCCCATCACGGTGACGAGCTTGGTGCCGGTGCTCTTCCCGGTGCCCATGCTGGCGTACCAGTCGCCGCCGTTGTTGACGATGTCAGGGATGTTGGCCAGCGTCTCGGAGTTGTTCGCCACCGTGGGGCGCTTCCACAGCCCTTCCTCGACCGAGCGGGGCGGCTTGGTCCTTGGCTGCCCGCGTACACCCATGATGGAGTACATCAGCGCCGAACCCTCGCCACAGATGTACGCGCCGCCGCCCGCCCGGATGCGGAGACCGACGTCCTTGCCGGAGCCGAGCACGTTCTTCCCGATCAGCCCGAGGCGCTCGGCATCGGCGGCCGCCTTCCGGAACCGCTGGATCGCCAGGGGGTACTCGCCACCGATGTAGTTGTAGCCGATGTCGGCGCCGACCGCGACGCAGGCGATCAGGATGCCTTCGAGCAGGCGGTGCGGGTCGCCTTCATGGATACGCCGGTCCTTGTAGACGTTCGGCTCACCCTCGTGGCTGTTGCAGACGACGTACTTCGGGCGGGCGCGGGCGCGCTTGCCGCTGGCCCACTTGATCCCGGCCGGGAAGCCGGCCCCGCCTCGCCCGCGCAGGTTGGCGCGAGTGACCTCCTCGATGACCTCGTCCTGGCTGAGGTCGAACAGCACCTTCATGTACCCGGAGTAGGCGCCCCGGGCGATGGCGTCCTCGATCGACTCCGGGTCGATGACCCCGACGTTGCGCAGCAGGATCCGCTTCTGCAGCTTGAAGAACGGCAACTCCTGGAGGGGCGGGATATCGCCATACGGGGCATCGCCAATGACTCCGATCGCCCGGTGGCCAAGACGATCCGCGAGGAGATCGGGGACGTCGGACGGCTCGATGTTGGCGTAGACGATCGGTGGCTGGCCCGGGCGCTTGATCTCGACCCACGGCTCCATCCAGTTGGCACCGTTGCCGCTGGCCTGGCGCACCACCGCGTCGGTACCGGCGAGCTGCTCGCGGACGCGGGCGAGGACGTCCCCGGCGCCCTTGCCGATGGACGAGGAGTCGAGCCCGACGGTCACGACCCAGGCATCCGGGGTGGAGTAGCTGGACCACTGCCGCTCCGCCTCCTCCCGGAACGACTCGAATTCGGCCCGGGACGTCAGGTTGGGCAGGGACGGCGCGAGCTTCGGGGTCAGCGTGAGCGGGTGACCGTGGGTCATCTGGCACCTCCGGAGGACGTGGCCAGCCGGAGCCGACCGATCAGGTCGTTGAGCGTCTCGACCGTCAACTCCCCGTGGAACTCCTGGTTGAGCTTGACGAGCGGCGCCCGGTCGCAGATGCCGAGGCAACCGTCGACGACCTGGATCGTCAACGCACCGTCGGCCGTTGTCTCCCCGTCGCTGACACCGTGCCGGTCGCGCAGGGACTGGACGAGGCGCATCGAACCGGCCACGTAGCACGACATGCCGTGGCAGACGAGCATGAAGTTGTCACCACGTGGTGCCGTCCGGAAGTCGGCGTAGAAGGTCAGGAGGGCGTAGACGCGGTTGACCGTCGTGCCCAGATGGTCGGCCACGATCTCCGCGGCTTCGAGCGACACCCAACCGAAGTGCTCGTTGATCTCCTGGAGCGCGAACAGGATCAACTCCTGGCCCTCCTGGTGATCCGCGTAAGTGATATGCGACATCATCTCGCGGACGACGTCGAGATCGATGGTCTGGCTGGACGGATGTGACACGGCTACTGCCCTCTGACGCCGGCCGGTTCGCGGCAGAACTCCGGGCCGCCGATTCGCCGCCGGGACAACTGTGATAGATATCACAAACTGGGGAAAGTGTAGGGCCGGACCGGTAGCGTTGCCACCCCGGTCGGTCTGAAAAACGACGAACGCCCGTCCACCGGACGGGCGTCGCTGTGCGTGTTCGGGTCGATCAGCCGCGCGGCTCGCCGGCGCCGAACAGCTTGCGAAAGTCCCCGTCGAAACCATTCAGGAACTCATGCATGTCCGCCACATCTCCGGCGCTGACCGGAGGACCGGCGGACTCGGCTGGGGTCTCGACGACCTCGCCGCGGTCATCGATCTCGAACGCTGCCTGGCCGCCGCGGGCCTCGTCCGACATCTTCTGCAGGGCGACCTTGGCCTGGTCGGGATCGCCATCCTTGAGTACGGCCGCGACGAAGTTCCGCGCGTGGCAGACCTCGCACTCGACGACCATCATCCAGACATCCCGTCGCGAGGACACGACGTTGATATCGTCTTCATCGTAGGGGCTGTGGCAGACCGCGCAGCGCGGCAACCGGTCGAGGACGACCTGCTTGACGTGACCTTCCGGTGTCGATGATTCCATGGGTTCTCCGTGACTGACAAGGGGGGGCAGGCGTTGACCGGGTAGAGCCAGAACCGTGCCCCCGGATCTCCGGGCTGGTCCTCTACTGACGCTTGTCGAAGTCGTCAAGATCCAGCGAATTGATGAAGTCGCGAAAGACGGAGAGTTTCTCCTCTTCCGCGGGACTCGGCTTCTTGGTCTCGGTCCCGCGGTTCGCCTCGCGCGAACCGGCGGGCCGTGTGACCGGCTCGTCGTCGGTGTCCGAGTCGACCTCGACACCGGCCTGTTCCATGATCTCGTCGGCGACGAGGATCGGCACTTTCACCCGCACCGCGAGCGCGATGGCGTCACTGGAGCGGGAGTCGATCTCGATGGATTTGCCGCCCTGCAGGACGACGATCCGGGCATGGAAGACGTCGTCGATCACCTGCGAGATGACGACCCGCTGGACCTCGGACCCGAGATCGCTGATGATCGACCGCATGAGGTCATAGGGGAGGGGCCGGCTGGCAGTGACGCCCTGGAGCTCCATGGCGATCGCCTCGGCCTCGTAGGCGCCGATCCAGATCGGGAGATGGCGATCGCCCCCAACCTCCTTGAGGATGACGACCCGCGTCTGCGTGACCAGGCTGACACGGATGCTTTCCACGACGGTTTCGATCATCTCGTAGCCCCTTCAGCGAGTGGTCCCCGCTTGACTGACGGCACCCCGGCTCGCGCTGACCGCCGTCAAACCCCTGAGCCAGATCGCTGCCACTGGACTCGCGGGGCAATGCCAAGTTTACACCGGTCATGACGGACTAACCATTCGTCAGCGCATACGGTCTGCCGCTGCGGCGACGTCGGCGATGGCGTTTGGATCGCCGATGAAAACCGAACGGAGACCGGCGCTACGGCGCGGTCTCCGTCCAATGCTGGTGGTTCGCTCGGCGACGGAAAGGACTAGATCTCGTCGGCGCGGACCTGCTGGCTGCTGCCCTTGGACGCCATGACCGGCTCCTCGCGGCGGGTGGACGATGCGGTGGTGCTGCCCGCGAGGTCATCGGCCGAGCCGGTGTCCAGCTTGTCCGGCTCGTTCGTGTTCTCCTTGAATTCGCGGATGCCACGACCCAGGGCGCCACCGATGTCACCGATCTTGCCGGCGCCAAAGATGATCACCACGATGACCAGGACGATAATGAGCTCTGTAGGACCAATCGACGGCATTTCGGACCCTCCTCTCACCGAGAGGCGCAAGTTGAGGTACCAGGTTACCCGTGAAGTATACCGCGTGCCGGCCTGGGCGCACACGACGGGAGACGTCGGCTCGTCCGGCTAGTTGACGAACGAACTCCAGATGGCGAACAGGACGAAGACGACGGCGATCCCGATCGTGAACTGGAACAGCCGAAGCTCGACGCCCCGCCGGGTCCGGTTGATCGAGCCACTGTCCCCGCCGAAGGCGCCGCTGAACGACGATCCCTTGGTCTGGAGCAGGATGACCGCGATCAGAACGATCGACAGGATGATAACCGCCACGCTGACCGCGTTGTCCATCGTCCGCTCCCTCCTGCCGACATCATCCCGCCGGGCAGGGATCTCCCGCCGTCATCCGCGGGCAGCCCGTTCTGTCGCGAGACCGAACCCTACCATCGACACCCGCCGGCGGCAAACCGGCTAGCCGTTCGCGCTCGCGTCGGGGATCGCCTCGACTCCCGGCAGGGATCGACCCTCAAGCAGTTCGAGGGAGGCGCCCCCACCCGTGGAGACATGCGTGATCCGATCCAGCAGCCCCGCCTCGCCCAGCGCGGCAATCGAGTCGCCGCCCCCGACCACGCTCGTCCCATCCGACGCCGCGACCGTCCGGGCGACGGTCAGGGTGCCGCCGGCGAACGCGGGGCGCTCCGCGACACCCATCGGCCCGTTCCAGAAGATCGTCGCCGCGCCCGCGATCTCCCGGGCGTAGCGGGCCGCCGTCATCGGACCGATATCGAAGATGGCCCGGTCCCCCGCGACATTGGCGACGTCGACGATGGTCCCGTGCTCGTCGTCGATCGAAGCGGCGACGATGGCGTCGTCAGGGACGAGCACCGTCGTTCCGCGAACGGCGGCATCGTCGAGGAAGACCCGCGCCTGATCGACCAGGTTCGGCTCGGCGAGCGAACGCCCGATCTCGCACCCCTGGCTCAGCAGCAGGGTATTGGCCATCCCGCCACCGACGAGGATGGTATCGACGCGACCGACGAGGTTCACCATCACGCCGAGCTTGTCGCTGACCTTGGCCCCTCCCAGGATCGCGACGAACGGCCGGTGGGGGGCTCGCAGCAGCCCGGTCAGGGTCTCGACTTCGCGGAGCAGCAGCGGTCCGGCGAAGGCTGGGAGCCGCCCCGCGACGCCGACCGTCGAGGCATGGGCCCGATGGGCCGCCCCGAAGGCGTCGTTGACGAACAGCTCCCCGAGGCTCGCGAGTTCGTCGGCGAACCCCGGATCGTTCGCCTCTTCTCCGGCGTCGAAACGCAGGTTCTGCAGCAGCAGGATGTCGCCGTCGCGGAGGCGAGCGACCGCGTCGGTCGCCGCCTGGCCCACCGTCGTCGGGACGAAGCCAACGTCGCGTCCAAGCAACCCGCCGAGCCGGTCAGCGACGGGACGCAGGCTGAGACCCGGATCGGCCTTGCCCTTCGGACGTCCGAGATGACTGACGATGACGACGCGGGCGCCCCGGTCGGAGAGATCCCTGATCGTGGGGAGATGGGCGACGATCCTCGTGTCGTCCGCGATCGCGCCTTCGTCGAGGGGGACGTTGAAATCCACCCGGACGAGGACACGCCTGCCCCGGACCTCAACGCCGTCGAGGGATCGTTTCGTCATGCGTCATCGGTCCTTCCGGGTGCTCGTGGGTGCGGTCAGGCGTTCGGGAAGCCGATCTCGCAGATGAGCGCCGTGAGGTCCGCAACCCTGCAGGAATAGCCCCACTCGTTGTCGTACCAGGCCACGACCTTGACCAGCGTGTCGCCGGTCACCATGGTCGACAGCCCGTCGACGATGGCGGAGTGACTGTCCTCGCGGTAGTCGCTGGACACCAGTTCCTCCTCGCTGTACGCGAGGATGGCCCGCATCTCGTCAGTGAGGGAGGCCGCCTTGAACGCCGCGTTGACGGACTCGGTCGTGGCCGGCCGCTCGGTCTCGGCGACCAGGTCGATGATCGAGACGGTCGGTGTCGGGACGCGGAGAGCGAACCCGTCGAACTTGCCCTTCAGCTCGGGCAGGACCAGCCCGACCGCGCGGGCGGCCCCGGTCGTCGTGGGGATGATGTTCTGGGCAGCCCCGCGGGCACGCCGGAGATCCTTGTGCGGACCATCGACGAGGTTCTGGTCGGCGGTGTAGGAGTGGACTGTGGTCACCAGGGCCCGCTTGATGCCGAACGAGTCGAGGAGCACCTTGGCGACCGGCGCCAGGCAATTGGTCGTACAGGACGCGTTGGAGATGATGTCGTGTACCCCGGCGTCGTAGGCCGTCTCGTTGACGCCCAGGGCGATCGTGATGTCCTCGCCCTTGGCTGGTGCCGTGATGATGACCTTCCTGGCCCCGGCATCGATGTGACCGCGGGCCGACGCGGCATCGGTGAACCGACCGGTCGACTCGATCACGAGGTCGACGTTGAGGTCGCGCCATGGCAGGCTGGCCGGCTCCTTCTCGGAGAGCACCCGGAACGTCCGCCCGTTCACCGTGATCGAGTCGTCAGCGCTGCTGATCTCGGCGTCGAAGCGGCCATACGTCGAGTCGTACTTGAGCAGGTGCGCCAGCGATGCCGGGCTGCTCAGGTCGTTGACGGCAACGACCTCGAAGAGGTCGCCGAAGCCGCCTCGCTCGATGGCCTTGAGGACATTGCGGCCGATCCGGCCAAAGCCGTTGATTCCAACGCGGTACACCACGGACGATCTCCTTGCGTCTGTCTGTCTGCCGGGTCTGGTTGTGGTCGTGTCGTCGGGAGTGGGGGCCGCAGGGCGGTCAACTGGCTGGTCGGGGAGGCTCAGGCCATCCGGGCGGCAACGAGCGCGCCGCGCTCTTGCGCGTGCCGATGCGTTGGCGCTGGCATCCTCGCGACCTCGAGCAGCGACCGGGCCAGCTTGTCGGAATCGTGCCGGAGCGGGTTGTCCGGGTCGACGATGTCACGGCGGATGATCGCCACCCCGGAGGTCATGTCACGGCCGGTGGGGACGACGGCGACCGGGCCGCCCGGTCCCGCTCCGGCCGTCCGGGTCGTGGACACATGGTCGTTTGCGATGACGTAGTCGAGCACGTCATCGCCAAGATACCCGACGACAGCCCGGACATGGTCGTCCAAGTCGAACGCGTCCGTCTCCCCGTCCTGCGTGGCGACGTTGCAGACGTAGACGGTCCGCGCCGGAGCGTACTGGATCGCTTCCCGAACCCCGGCCACGAGGAGGTTGGGCAGGACGCTCGTGAACAGACTGCCCGGCCCCAGGACGATCAGATCAGCCCCGAGGATCGCCGAGATCGCCGGCTCGTAGCCCTTCGGCCGGACCGGATCGAGGAAGATGCCGGAGATGGGAGCGTGGCTCCGACCGACCGCCGACTCCCCGGACACGACCGAGCCGTCGTCCAGACGAGCCGTCAGGTGGACATCCTCAAGGGTCGTCGGCAACACGCGACCACGGATCGCGAGCACGCGGCCGGATTCGATCACGGCCTGCTCGAAGTTCCCCGTCACCTGTGTCAGCGCGGCGATGAAGAGGTTGCCGAAGCTGTGACCGGCCAGGGTGGCGCTCTCGTCCTCAAACCGGTAGTTGAACAGCTTGCCTACCGTCGATTCAGCGTCGGACAGCGCGACGATACAGTTGCGGATGTCTCCCGGCGCGGGCATCTCGAAGTCGGTTCTTAACCGTCCCGTGCTGCCGCCATCGTCGGTAACGGTCACGATCGCGGTGATCCCGACGTTGGCGTGCTTGAGTCCGCGGAGCGCGGTCGACAGGCCGGTCCCACCCCCGATGACGACCACGTTCAAATCGGGACCGACCGGACCGAAGCGGTGCTCCGCGACGATCTGGGCGACGCTCGACCCGCTGGTGGACCGGTCGACGAACGGGGCGAACACCGAATGGGCCATGCGCCAGATCGCGTACCCCACCATGCCGAGCCCGAGCCCGAAGAGCAGCAGACCCCGCAGGGGGTGCGGCACCGGCTGAAGCGTCCCCAGTTCCACGATCCGCGTGAAGATCGTCGGGACGTCCTGCGTCCGGTAGACCCAGGCGATGCCCATCGAGACCGCCAGGCAGGCCAGCAGCACGCCGACGACCAATAGGCCGGCCCAGCGCTTGATCGACATGCCCGGACGCAGCCACGTCCGCAGGTGTGTGTTCCTCATCAACCCTCCGGCAGCCACCGGTCCGTGACGGTTCCGCCCGGACGGCAGCGGGGGTCCACGGTCAACCCGGAAGTGTACAGGATCGACCGGGGACGCCGTCCTCGGGAGGGGAGGCGCCCCGGGGTCGCCCGGCGGGACATCCGGTTGAGTCCTTGCGGGGGCACTCGCACATGACGATCCGCGCATCGTGGCAGCAGAAGCCGGTCGAGCCCCTATCTATATGGAGAGAGGCTCCTTGGGAGTGCTATAATACGTGGAGGAACCAAGCGATTCTGGACGAGCGTGGGTCCACGGCCCGCGCTCTTTGCTGTCCCTACGCGCTCACAAGTGCCGGTGGTTCGACCCGCGATCAGCGGCCGGACCGAGGGAATACCCCCCAGAAGGACAAAGGAGGGAAGCCGGTGAAGAACGATTTCAAGACTGCGATCGCGCAGATCGCCGCCGAACGCGGGATCCCCCGGGAGGCCGTCGAGCAGGCGATCGAGCACGCGCTGAAGACGGTCTACAAGAAGATGGCGAACAGCGAGGAAGAGGTCTCGATCGAGTTCATCGACGGCAAGCCGGTGCCGAAGGGCAAGGCGGTCGAAGAGACGATCGACATCCGGGTCTTCGTCCACAAGCGGGTCGTCGACGAGGTCGTCGATCCCGTCAACGACATGCCGCTGGCCGAGGCGCTGAAGCTCAACCCCTACGTGACCGTCGGGGACGAGATCAAGTTCGAACGGACGCCGGAGAACTTCGGGCGGATCGCCGCGCAGACCGCCAAGCAGGTTGTCCTGCAGCGGATCCGCGACTATGAGCGTGAAACGGTCTGGGACGAGTATCACGACAAGGAAGGCGAGCTCCTCAACGGGACCGTCCAGCGGGCCGACTCCCGCGCCGTCATCGTCGAACTGGGCAAGGCCGAGGCAGTCATGCCGGCCCGGGAGCAGGTCTCGAGCGAGCGGTACCGCACGGGCCAGCGCCTCAAGGTCATGCTCGTCGAGGTGAACCGGGAGGCCAAGGGGCCCCAGCTGATCGTGTCGCGCTCCAACCCGGCCCTGATCCGGCGGCTGTTCGAGATCGAGGTCCCCGAGATCTTCAGCGGAGCCGTCGAGATCATGGCTGTCGCCCGGGAGCCAGGACTGCGCTCCAAGGTGGCGGTGACGGCGCGCCAGGACAATGTCGACCCGGTCGGCGCCTGCGTCGGCGTTCGCGGCGTCCGGATCCAGAACATCGTCAACGAGCTGTACGGCGAGAAGATCGACGTGATCGAGTGGTCGCCGGACCCGGCCGGCTTCATCGCCAATGCCCTCAGTCCAGCCCGGCCGACGAACGTGTCCCTCGACGAGGAACAGCACATCGCCACGGTGATCGTCCCCAGCGACCAGATGTCGCTCGCGATCGGCAAGGAGGGACAGAACGCCCGACTCGCCTTCAAGCTGACCGGCTGGCGGATCGACATCAAGGACACCGAGGCGCTCTTCGACGGCGGCAGCGACCTGCTCCGGCAGGCGCGGGCGGCGGCCGTCGACTCCCAGATCGAACTGGCCTGGATCGGCCGGCAGCCGCGCCTGGTCCGGGCCGACGGGACGATCGATGTGCAGGGGGCGTCCTTCGGCCCGCTGCCCGCTGACCTCGTCGGGATGAGCGTCGACGTCGAGCGGGTCGGCAACGATCTCGAAGTCTTCTACAACCGGGAGCTCCGGGTCCGGTACGATGCCTCGACGCGCGAGGAACTCCCGCTCGACGGCGAACCGAGCGTCGCCCCGGCCGGTCTGGCGGAGGCGACGCCATCCTGATACGAGAGGCACAGGCGAGACCCGACCTGAGGTCGGGTCGGCGCGACAGAGAGGGGCAGCCGATGGGACGTGAGACGGAGCCCGGGACAGCAACCATGGATACGACGGTGGGGCCGGTGGCGATCATCGTCACCGAGCCACGTCTTGGCCCCCAGCCGGCGCGGCCGGAACCGAAACGGACGCAGGTCCATCGGCCGAAGCATGTGCCACGGCGAACCTGTATCGCCTGCCGGGACAAGGACGCCAAGCGGACGCTGACCCGGATCGTCCGGTCGCCGACCGGGGAGATCCGGATCGACCCCGGCGGCAAGCAGAACGGTCGCGGCGCCTATCTCTGCTCCCAGCCGTCATGCTGGCGCAAGGCCGTCGGGACACCGCTGCTGGGCCGCGCACTGAAGACCGAGATCGACGACGCGACCCGATCAACCCTGCAGGCATTTGCGGCTTCGCTGCCCGACCAACCAACGGACTCACTCGCAGCGAATCCGAACGAAAGGACGTCATAGATGGCGAATACGGTACAGGGAGGCGTTCGACGGGGAGGCCCGGGCGGACGCGGTGGCGGACGAGGCCCGGGTGGTCGCGGTGGTCGAGGAGGACGGGGCGGCAATGCCCGCACCGTCGCCCTTCGCCGGGCAGCGCCCGTGGAGCGCCATCCCGTCGGGCTCGCCCCGGTCATGGCCGTCAAGGACCTCGGTGAGCTCCTCGACGTCAACCCGGTCGAGGTGGTCAAGGAGCTGATGAAGCTCGGGATCATGGCCAACGTCAACCAGCAGATCGACTTCGAGATGGCGACCAAGGTCGCGACCTCCCTCGGCTGGGAGACGTTCGAGGCGGTGCCGGAGATCGTCATTGGCCAGAACGGCGACTTCGAGAAGCGCAAGGAGGCCTCCGACGCCGACCCCGAGTCGACGACGCGGCCGCCAGTCGTGACCATCATGGGACACGTCGACCACGGCAAGACGTCGCTGCTGGACGCCATCCGGTCGGCCAAGGTGGCCCAGGGCGAGGCCGGCGGCATCACGCAGCACATCGGCGCCTACCAGGTCGAGAACCAGGGTCGCAAGATCACCTTCCTCGACACGCCCGGACACGAGGCCTTCACCGCGATGCGCTCCCGCGGGGCGCAAATGACGGATGTCGCGATCCTCGTGGTTGCGGCCGATGACGGCCTGATGCCAACCACCCGGGAGGCCATCGCCCACATCAAGTCGGCGCACGTGCCGATGGTCGTGGCGGTCAACAAGATCGACCTGCCTTCGGCGAACGTCGACCGGGTCAAGCAGCAACTGAGCGACTTCGGCGTGATGCCGGAGGAGTGGGGCGGTGACGTCCCGTTCGTCGAAGTCTCCGCGAAGGATCGCCTCGGGCTCGACGACCTGCTGGAAGTCATCCTCCTGGTCGCCGACGTCAACGAACTCAAGGCGAACCCGCACCGGCCGGCGATCGGCACGGTGATCGAGGCCCGGATCGACAAGAACCGGGGCCCGATCGCGACGGTCCTCGTTCAGCAGGGGACGCTGAACCTGCGCGACGTCATCGTGGCCGGCTCGACGTCCGGCCGGATCAAGGCGATGTTCGACGACCGGGGCCGCAAGCCGCGCCGCGCCGAACCGAGCATGCCGGTCGAGGTCCTCGGGCTCCTCGAGGTCCCGCAGGCTGGCGACACCTTCGAGGTCTACGAGGACGAGCGCGTCGCTCGCGCCGTCGCCGAGGAGCGGTTGTCCGCCCAGCGGATCACCAACCTCACCGAGAACCGGCCGACCCGCCTGAACGACCTGTACAACCAGATGCAGGACGGCGCGACGGCCGAGATGCGGGTCATCCTCAAGGCCGACGTCAGCGGGTCGCTCGGTGCGATCCAGACGGCGCTCCAGAAGCTCAACGAGGACGTGACTCAGGGCGTGCACCTGACGGTGCTCTATGCCGGCACCGGCGGGATCAGCGATTCGGACGTCAGCCTGGCGTCGGCCACGGACGCCTCCATCATCGGCTTCAACGTCCGGCCAGACGCCGCCGCCAACCGGGCGGCCGAGACGGCCGGAGTGGACATCCGCTTCTACAGCGTCATCTACAATCTGCTCGACGAGGTCCGTCTCGCCATGACGGGTCTGCTCGCGCCAGTCTATGAGGATGTCACCGACGGCTACGCCGAGGTCCGGGACACCTTCAAGCTGCCGAACGGCGACGTGGTCGCCGGGGCTTACGTGCTGGATGGCAAGATCCTGCGCAGCAGTAAGGTGCGCGTCCTGCGGAGTGGCGTCTTCCTCCACGAGGGCAGCGTCCGCTCGCTGCGCCGCTTCAAGGACGACGTCCGTGAAGTCGCGACCGGGTACGAGTGCGGTGTCGGGCTCGAGAGCTTCAACGACCTTGCGGTCGGCGACCAGCTCGAGTTCTATCACCGGCAGGAAGTGGCCCGCGTCCCGGTCGGCGGGCGCCGGTAGCGTGGTACCGGGGGTGGGCCGACCGGCGCGACACGCCGGTCGGCCCACCCCCTGGGCAGGAGTCCTATGAGCCGCCGCACGCTCCAGGTCGCGGAACTGCTCCGCGAGGAACTCAGCGACATCATCCGGCGCGAGGTCAATGACCCGCGCGTCGGGTTCTTCAGCGTGACGGAGGTGGAAGTGACGGACGACCTGCGCTCCGCGCGGGTGTTCATCAGCGTGCTCGGCACGGACAGGGAACGGGAGGAGACGCTCACTGCCCTCCGCTCGGCCGCCTCGTTCATCCGCTTCCACCTCAAGCCGCGGCTCCGGACCCGCAGCATCCCGGATCTCGAATTCCGCGACGACCGCTCGATGGAGCACGCCGAGCAGATCGCGCGGACCCTGAACGCCCTGCACGAGCGCGACGCGACACACGCGGCCGGAACGATCAGTGCCGAGATCCGTCGGCCCGGCGACCCGGAGACCGTCGATGGGAACGGCCGGTAACGTGCCGGGACCGCCGCCGAGATCCAAATGGGCAATCGACCAGGCTACGGCCGACGGGGCGCTCGCCTTGTTGCGCCGGGCGGATAGGGTCCTGGTTCCCACGCATCAGAACGTCGACGCCGATGCCCTGGCGTCGGCGATCGCGTTGTGCGTCGCGCTGGAGCAGGTGGGCGTCGAGGCGCACCCCGTGATCAGCGATGGCAACCTCCCGCACAGTCTGACCTTCCTGCCATTCCTGGACCGCGTCCTGACCTACGGCGTGGACGCGTTGCCGGAGTTCGACGTGCTCTGCCTCGTCGATTCGTCGGACCGGCGCCGGCTCGGCAGTCTCCAGACTGATCACCCCGGCTGGTTCGACGGCTCGATCCCGATGGTGAACATCGATCACCACGTCACCAACGACCGGTTCGGCGACATCAACATCGTCTTCTCCGAGGCGGCGTCGACGGCCGAAATCATCGCGGAACTGATCCGCGCCTGGGGTGTCCCGCTCAGCGAGCCGATCGCACAGTGCCTGTTGGCCGGCATCTACGGGGACACGCTCGGCCTCCGGACCTCGGCGACGACCTCCCGGACGATGCGGACAGCCGCCGACCTCGTGGACGCCGGGGCGAACCCGGAGCCGATCGTCGATGGGCTGTTCCGGGTCAAGCCACGGTCGAGCGTCTGCCTCTGGGAACACGCGCTGCGCGAGGTCGAGTGGACCGGGGTCGTCATCTGGACCGCCCTGACCGACCAGATGTTCAAGGCCTGCGGCGCTGTCCCGAGCGAGGCCGAGGGCCTCGTCAACTTCCTGCTCGGGACCGAAGGCTCACTGGTCGCGGCGATCCTCTTCGCCAACGACACCGGCTGGCGGGTGAGCCTGCGGAGCCTGCCCCCCGACGTCGACGTGGCGGCGATCGCCGCCGAGTTCGGCGGTGGTGGCCATCCCCGGGCCGCTGGCTGCTCGATCGTCGGGGGCGCGGAGGAGAAGGACCGGTTCCTGGCGCGGGTCGCCGAACTGGCCACGGCGATGCACGACCCGACGGCAGATCGGTAGTCAGTGATGGGACGCGGACGTCGGGCGACCAACGGGCTGCTGCACGGGGTCGTGATCGTCGACAAGCCGGCGGGGTGGACGAGCCATGATGTCGTCGCTCGCGTCCGACGCCTGACCGGAGAGCGCCGGGTTGGACACGCCGGAACGCTCGATCCGGCGGCGACGGGCGTCCTACCCGTCCTGGTCGGCGACGCGACCAAGGTCGTGGAGTTCCTGTCGGACGCCCACAAGGGGTACCTGGCCGAGATCACCCTGGGAGTCGAGACCGACTCATACGACGTCGATGGGGCGGTCACCGCCGTCCATGCCGGCACGCTGCCGTCGACATCTCGTGCAGCAAGGGGACCTACATCCGCTCCCTCGCCCACGATCTCGGCCAGGCGCTGGGGACGGGCGCCCACCTGAGCAACCTGGTGCGGACCTGGACGGGGCCGTTCCGGATCGAGGAGGCGTGGACGATCGTCGACCTGGAAGCGGCACTGGCGGACGATCCTGGCTACGAATGGGCGTCAATCTCGATCCACCCGGATACCATCGTGCAGGGATGGCCCGCGATCGTCCTTACGGACAGAGATCGGGCCGGTTGGCTCCAGGGCCGCGCGGTGTCCGGTCCCCCGATGGACGACGGGATCGGCGTCCGCACCTATGACACGGCAGGTAACTGGCTCGGTATCGGACACGGCTCGGCACTGGGAACGAGGCCATGGAAGGTCGTAGGCAATGACGGGACGTAATGACGGGGGACCTGGGGAGGGGAAGGCGCCGGTCGTCGTTGGACTGGATCAGCTCCGGCGGGTCCCACGGATCCTGACGCTTGGCACCTTCGATGGCGTCCACCGTGGTCACCAGTACCTGATCGATGCCTCCGTGCGTCGCGCGCGAGAGCTCGGCCTCCCGTCGCTGGCCCTGACGTTCGAGCCCATCCCAGCCATGGTGCTCCGGCCCGGCGCTTTCCCCGGCCGGATCAGTACCGCGCAGGAGAAGCTGGACCGTATCGGCGTGCGGGGCCCTGACGAGATCTGCGTCATCCCGTTCAGCCGCGACTTCTCGGAGCGCTCGGCCGAGAGCTTCATCGCCGAACTGGTCGAGCGGGCCGCGCCGGTCGAGATGCTCGTGGGGGAGGCCTTCGCGCTCGGCCGCGGACGGACGGGGGATGTCGCCCGGCTCACCGCACTCGGCCGGGAGCACGGGTTCCGGCTCCACGCCATGCCCCGCATCGTCGACGGTGAAGAGGTCGTCAGCAGCTCGGCGATCCGGCAGGCCATCGTCCATGGGCGACCGGAGAAGGCGACCCGTTATCTCGGGCGACCGTTCCGCGTCACCGGCCCGGTGATCCACAGCTCCCACTACGGTCGCCAGATCGGGTTCCCGACGGCCAACGTCATGCCTCCATCGGACCTCGTCCCGGTCGCCGACGGGATCTACGCCAGTCTCGCGACGGTGCCTGGAGAAGCGTCACCGCGCTGGGCGATGACGTACGTCGGCACCCGTCCGACCGTCAACACCGGCGTCCGGCAGATCGAGACGCACCTGCTGGACTTCGACGGGGACCTCTACGGGTATACCCTCGCGGTCGATCTGCTCCGTCGTCTCCGGCCGGATCAGCACTTCGCGAGTGTCGAAGGGATGATCGCGCAGCTGGCCGATGACGAGACCGCGACCCGAGCCTATCTCGCGTCCATTGCCGCTGAAACTGCTATACTTGACAGAACAACCAACCTCCCAAGTTGACCCGCACGGGCGCGACTGGTATCGTTCGTCGGACGACCCCAGTCGCCGTCAACGCCTGGTCGAATGACCGGCGTCTTTTTGTTGCTCGGCAAACTTGGGACAACGCTGTGCCAGGAGGCAAACAATAACTAGACCAACGCTAACCCCACGAGTCAACGAGCGCATCCGGATCCGCGAGGTCCGGGTCATCGACGAGGACGGCGAGCAGCTCGGTATCCTGCCGACCCGCGAAGCCCTCGATCTCGCCCGCGCGCGGGGAGTCGATCTCGTCGAGGTGGCACCCAATGCCGTTCCCCCGGTCTGTCGCATGATGGACTACGGGAAGTTCCGGTATGAGCAGAGCCGCCGCGAGCGCGAGTCGCGCAAGAACCAGCACGTCGTCGAGCTCAAGGAGATCCGGATCCAGCCGAAGATCGGTGACCACGACCTGGAAACCAAATCCCGGCAGGCCGCGAAGTTCCTCGATGCGGGCGACAAGGTGAAGTTCACGGTGCGGTTCCGCGGACGCGAGATGGCCCACCCGGACATCGGCAAGGGGCTGCTCGACGAACTCTGGGAGATGCTGAAGACGCAGTCGACCATGGAGCTGACGCCGAAGATGGAGGGGCGGACGATGATCATGCATCTCGCCCCGATCAAGGCCAAGCAGAGCATGGCTGAGCGCGAGTCTGGTCGCGAGGGGCGTTCGGCGGCGGGGTCCGACGAGCAGCAGGACGATCAGGAGATGGAGGGGTCGGCCATGGCCGAGGCCCTCCGCATAGCTTCGGAGAGAAGTGAGGAACCGCGTGCCCAAGCAGAAGCTCAAGACGCATAAGGGTGCCGCTCGCCGGTTCAAGGTAACCGGGACCGGCCTCATCATGCGCACCAAGCACAACAAGAGCCATAACCGGCGCAAGAAGTCCATGCGGATCAAGCGCCAGTTCGATCGCATGCTGCCGCTGAGCAGCAGCGACGAGAAGCGCGTTCGCCGGATGATCCCGTACGGGATCGAGTAGTCACCGGACCTCGTCCTGACCCGTTCCAAGCCAGCTGATAGGCCGCATGACCTGGTGGCGGCCGGCCCAACACCAAGGAGTTCTCCATGGCACGCGTCAAGCGCGGCGTAACCTCACATCGCCGCCACAAGGCCGTCATCGCGCAGGTGAAGGGTCACCGCGCGACCAACCGGCGCCTGTTCAAGCGGGCGCACGAGTCGATGATGCATGCGCTGCGGTACGCGTATCGCGACCGCCGGAACCGGAAGCGCGACATGCGCCGGCTCTGGATCATCCGCATCAACGCCGCGGCCCGCCAGAACGGCCTCAGCTACAGCCGCATGATCCACGGGCTGTCACTGGCCGGAGTAGCGGTCGACCGCAAGATCCTCGCTGACCTCGCCGTCCGCGACGCGGCCGCCTTCAGCGCGATCGTCGATCGCGCCCGGGCAGAACTCGCATAGCGCGTCACCGCTCCGACCCAGCCGGGCCGGAGCCGCCCGTGCCGCCGGACGATGTCCGGCGGCATCGTCGTGCCCGGTCGTCGGAGGTGATCTCGTCGCCGGCCAACCAGGTCGTCCGGCTCGTCCGCGCCCTGGGCCGCCGCAAGGCACGGGAAGAGACCGGCCAGTTCGTCGTCGAGGGCGAGCGGGGGCTGGCCGATGCGCTCGACGCCGGCGTCCGGCCCCACGTCATCGTCGTCCGCGACGACTACGTCGCCGGAACGGACCGGCTCGACGCGTTGCTCGCCGGGGATGAGGTGGACGTCCGGCGCCTCGATACCGCGCTGTTCGACGACCTGTGCGAGACCGTCCATCCCCAGGGCATCCTCGGCGTGCTGCCGCTGCCCGCCGCGACCGCCCTGCCCGATGACGCGACCCTGGTCGTCTATCTGGACGGTATCCGCGATCCCGGGAACATGGGCACGCTGCTCCGCTCGAGTGCCGCAGCAGGTGCGGATGCGGTCCTGGTTGGCAGCGGGTCGGTGGACCCCTACAACGCCAAGGTCGTACGGTCGGCGATGGGCGCCCACTTCCGGATCCCGATCCTGGCAGCGGATACGGTACCGATGGAACGCCTCCAGGCGCTACCCATCCGCGCGATCGCGGAGGCGGACGCCGATCGGACGTATGACGGTGTCGACTGGCGCCAGCCGTCGCTCCTCATCGTCGGCTCAGAGGCCGTCGGACCGGGTGAGACGGGGCGTGCCCTGGCCAACCTGGCGATCGCGATCCCCATGACCAGTGGCGTGGAATCACTCAACGCGGGGGTCGCCGGATCGATCGTCCTGTTCGAGATCGCGCGTCAGCGACGCATTGGCAGCCCACGTGCGCTGAAATAGTGCGCGGGCGGGCGGAATTGGCTAAGCTACGCGCCGTCACCACGGGCCAGCCCGACTCATACGGACCACGAGACTGGCCAACATGATCGACGATCGTCCCGTCACGCGGTCCGTGGCGGAGATCCGTAGCGGTCGTCCGGGGCCCACGGGTCCACTATTCGTCAGGAGAGGCTATGCGCAAGCAGGATCTCGTCAAGAGCGTCGCCGA
>CADCWK010000182.1 GCA_902806375.1 uncultured Thermomicrobiales bacterium | reverse complement strand
CGAACGGGATGGCGCCGCGCTCGCGCTGGTCCCACCAGCCCGCGACCTCGTCGACGCGGGCCATCCAGACGTCGCCGAGCTCGACGGCGTAGTCGAAGAAGCGGGTGATCCCGCGCGACGTCCCGGGTCGACCGGATCGCCAGGCCGACAACCGCAGGACCTGGAGGGCGCCCTCGTCCCGGAGGACATCGAGGTCGTCGCGCCAGTTGACGACGAATTGGTCGGAGACGAGGTCGGTGTCGAGCCCGGCGTCGCTCGGCCGGGGCGGGAGCGGGATCCGGACGACGGCCTGCCCGGCGGTGACTGTCCGGACGGGCACGTCGGTGCCGAGGGCCGTATCACCAACCCAGGCGAACCCGGCGTCGGCCAGCGTCGCGGCGAGGACGTTGATCCGGTTGGCGGCCGGGCCGGGGATGTCCGGGAGGACGATCCCCGGCGCTGGGCCGGTCAACCGGGCGGCGAGGTCGTTGAGGGCCGCGCCGAGCTGGCGGGGGTCGGCGATGTCATGGACGGTGAGGGCGGTCCCGTGGCCCTGCGACCGGGTCTCCTGGAGCAGGCCCGGCTGGGACAGGGCAGACTCAGCCGTCCAGATCACCGTCGACCGGACGCCGAGGTCGGCGAAGATCGTCAGGAGCCGGGTGAGCCCGGTCGTCGCGTACCGGGACGCGATGTCGGCGGGCAAGCCCTGGGCGTCCACCATGATGGTCAGGGCCGACCGGAAGCCCGCTGGCCAGCGGGGGGAGTCGATCCGGGGACGGATGGGTATCGGGTCGGCCATCGGCTCGCTTTCGGGTGCGGGAATGGGTCGGGAGGTCAGGCCGTCGTGGCGGTGGCGGGGGCGCCGACCGCCACCCTGAGCGCCTGGTCGAGGTCGCCGGTGATGTCGTCGACATCCTCGATCCCGACCGAGAGCCGGATCAGCCCCTCGCGGATGCCGATCTCCTCGCGCTGCTCGGGCGTCAGGGCGCGGTGGGACGACATGGCGGGGTGGAGCACCAGCGTGTAGACGTCCCCGAGCGTCGTCGCCGGGATGATCAGCTTCAGCGCCTCCATGAAGCGGAACGCCCCCGACCGGTCGGCGTCCCGGATCTCGAAGGCGAGCATCCCACCGCGCCGGTGATCGTTGAAGATCGCCGCGGCATCGCCGATGGTCGCGTCCTCCGGGTAGAAGACCTCCGAGACCGAGGGGTGAGCGCGTAGCCAGGCCGCGACGGCCACCGCGCCATCGCTATGGGCCCTGACCCGGAGGGGCAGGGTCTTGATGCCACGCTGGATCAGCCAGGCCTCGAAGGCGCCGAGCGTCGGGCCGACGAGCTTGGCCTGCTCCCGCAGGGCCAGCGCCCGCTCGGCCGTGGTCGCGATCACGCCGGCGGTCGCGTCGCCGTGCCCGCCGAGGTACTTGGTCGCCGAGTGGACGACGGTATCGGCGCCGAGCCGGGCCGGGTTCACGAGCAGCGGCGAGGCGAACGTGTTGTCGACCATCAACTTCGCGCCATGGGCGTGCGCGATCCGGGCCAGCGCCGGGATGTCGGCCACCCGGACGAGCGGGTTGGAGATCGTCTCGCAGATCACCAGGGTCGGCCGGACCCGGGCGACGGTCGCCTCGACGGCGTCGAGATCACGCGTGTCGACGAAGGTGGTCTCGATGTCGAGCGAGGCGAACAACCGGGAGAGAATCGCGTAGGTCGCGCCGTAGACATCCCGTCCGGCAACGATCCGGTCCCCGGAACGGGCATCGAGCAGGATGGCCGCGTGGATCGCGGCCATGCCCGAGGCATACGTCACGGCATCTTCGGTGTCCTCGAGGGCGGCGATGGCCTGCTCCAGGGCCCGGAGCGTCGGGTTGCCGTAGCGCGTGTAGACGTAACCCTCACGCTCGTTGGCGAAGACCGCATCGAGGTCGTTCGTGTCGTCATAAAAGAACGATGCGCTGAGGTGGATGGGCGCGACCGTCGGGGTGTAATCGGGTGTGCCCTGGCGCTCGCCGCCGTGGACGCTCCGCGTCGCGAAACCGGCGTTGGCCAGCCGGTCCGGGCGGGGGCCGGGGGAGGTGCCGTTGTCGTTCGTCACGTGTGGCTCCTGTGGGTGGCGCGGTCGTCGGGAGGTGCCCAGCGGGCGGGTCCGCCCCGCGATATCCTGCGAGTCTAGCACCGGACCGGAGCAGCGGCGTGCCGACGGTGAACACGGGCGAAATGCATCGCCGCCGTCATCCGGCCGGACCCGCGCGCCCCGGCAACCCAGGGAGACGACATGTCCGTGAAGGCCATCGGTCAGCGCATCCTCGTCCCGTACGACGGCTCAGCCATCTCCGCCCAGGCGTTCTCGCTCGCGCTCGGCCTGGCCCATCCCGGCGGGGCCCTGACGATCGTCCACGTCGACGAGGGCGAGGGCCACGACATCCAGCGACAACTCGAACCGCTGGCCGGAGCACTCCGCGCCCACGCGCCCGCCGGGGGACTGCGGATCGACGCGGTGACCGCCCGTCATCCGAATGCGGGGGAGGGCATCCTGGCCGAGGCCGATCGGTTGGGCGCGGACCTGATCGTCATGAGCACCCGCGGCCGAGGTGGTCTCGCCCGGATGGCCTTCGGCTCCGTGACCGACGACATCGTCCGCCGGGGGCATCATCCGGTCGCCGTCGTCCACGCGGACGACAGCGACTACGACAGCGCGATGGGCGAGGCGAGTCGAGGACCGTACCGGTTCCGACGGATCATCCTGCCGCTCGACGGCAGTGAGACCTCCGCTGCGGCGCTGCCAGTCGCCGCGGACCTCGCCAGCCGGGAGTCGGTGCCGGTCTTGCTCGTGTCGACCGTCAACCTGGTCCCGTTGACGTCACCGGGGATGGTCCAGGATGTCGGCATGGCCGCCAGCATGGACCAGCTCTACGACGACACCCGGGAGGCGGCAGATGGGTGGCTGGCGGACGCGAGCCGGACACTGGCAGCGGCCGGCGTCGCCAGCTCGACGGAGGTCATGAACGGGAGTGCGGGCCCGGCCATCGCGGGCCTGGCGCGGGCAGGTGACCTGATCATCATGGCGACGCACGGTCGCACGGGGTTCGACCGGGTCCTGTCGGGGAGCGTGTCGGACCAGGTGATCCGGAGTGGGGTCGCTCCGGTTCTGATCGTCCGGTCCATCGCTGAGCGGATCGCTCCCTCCTGAGCCGGGGGCCACTGGCCCAGGGACTCACATCGTCCCGAACAGGCGGTCGCCGGCATCGCCCAGGCCGGGCAGGATGAACGCGTCACCGTTGAGCTGCCGGTGCAGCGCGGCGACGTGGATCGGCACGTCCGGGTGATCGCGCAGCATCCGGGCAACGCCTTCCGGGGCGGCGATCAGACCGATGAAGCTGATCGACGGGGCACCCCAGGCCTTGACGACATCGACGGCGTCGGAGGCGGACCCACCGGTTGCCAGCATCGGGTCGAGGATCATGATGTGATCGTCCGGGCAGCGTTCCGGCAACCGGTTGTAATAGCTCACCGGCTGTTTGGTCGCTTCGTCCCGGTAGAGCCCCAGGTGCCAGACCTCGGCGTCCGGCAGCGCGTCCAGGGCTGGCTCGACCATGCCGAGACCTGCCCGGAGGATGGGTACTAGTCCGATCCGCTGGTCGAGCCGACCACCGGTCGTCGATTCGAGCGGCGTCCGGTAGGTCGTCTCGGCCAGCGACAGGTTGGCGGTCGCCTCGTAGATCAGCAGGGTCGTCAGCCGTCGGACCAGCGCCCGGAACGCCCGCGAACTCGTCCGTTCATCCGTCAGCTCGGTGAGGTTGTGGCTGATGAGCGGATGCGATGTGCAGCGGAGGTTCGGGTACTCGTCGTGAGATCGCGCGGTCATCGCCAGCTGGCTCCTGTGTGGTCCCGGAGCGACCCCTCCGGGGAAACGGTCGGGCGAGTCCCTGCGTCCGGCCGGGACCGGGGTGCCCCGGAGCGCCGCCGTCCAGATGATCAGTCGCGGCGACTGGAGAGGGACACCGCCGCACCGGGCCGGCGCAACTGCCAGGAGCCGCGAACGGCGCGGGCGACGCCGCCGGTGGCGACGAGGCCGCCGCTCACGAGAACGCCCAGCAGACCCACACCAGCCGCGGTCAGCAGCATCTCATCGAAACCCCACCGCGAGTAGATCCAGGCGCCCGCCATCGGGGCGAGGGCCGCGGTCGCGACGATCGCGTTCGTGGCCGGACGGCTGGAGCGTCCATGGCGGGCGGCCACCTGGTCCAGATAGGGAAGATTCAGCCGGGCCTGCCCACCCTGGGCGACGCCGATAACGACGAAAACCGTCCCGAACAGCCAGCCACGGGCGTCCGGGTCTGAGACACGGTCGGTCCAGACGGTGGAGTCCGAGAGCTGTGGCAGGGTCAGGGCGAGGGCAGGGACGAGTACCCGGAGGATGGCCACTGCCTGGAGCCCGGCCTTGATCCGGCCGCGCCGGGCCATCCCCGCCCAGAGCGGTTCGCTCAGTAGTCGCCCCGCGACGATGAGAGCGACGTACAGCCCGATGACGGCCGGGGACGCTTCGAGATCGGTCAGGGCATAGACGATCAGGAACGGGTCCGCCAGGGTCGAGGCTGCCAGCAGCCAGCGAAAGCCGACGTAGGTCACCAGACCGCGACCGGCCCGGTCCGTCGTCCGGCCGGCGGCCGTCACGGCCGACGCTACGGACGTGGGAGCCGGCATCGTGGACTGGAACCAGGCACCGATCCCGAGGCAGGCGGCCGCGATGACGAACAGGATCGCGAACGGCGCCGGGAACGACAGCGACTCGTTGCCGAACAGCGCCGCCGCCACCAGCGCGACGGTGATCGCCGCGAGGCTTCCCCAGACCGTCCGCGAGGCGAAGTATCTCGACCGGCGACCGGCTGGCACGGTCGAGGCCGCGACGAGGGCCCCGGAACGGGACGCGATCGCGTTGCCGACGACATAGATCCCGTAGCAGACGCACAGGGCCCGGAGCATCGCGTCGTCGCTGTACTGTTCGTTCCGATCGAGGACGAAGGCGAGGGCGACGACCACGAGCAACCGGATCACGTTGCCGGCGATCGCCCAGACCCCGGGTCGCTCACGGCTGGCCGACAGACCGGCGAGGCCCGCGCCGGGCAGCCAGAGCACCCCGGCCAGGACCGCGGGGACCGCGATCAGGTACCAGGAGTCGGTGAACCCGGCGACCAGGGCCGGAAGGACGACGATGGGGTTGAGGATGGCGTTGGCGGCGGTGGACATGACGCCCGCCAGCTGACCGGCGACGAACGCGCCGGACCGGCCGCGCTGGGCATTGGCGGAACGCCTGATCTCGGCTCCTGGCACGGTGACGATTCCTTCGTGTGTTCGCGCCCGTTCGGGCCATCGTGTGGGGCGGACGGGCGGTGACCTGGGCATCCGGGGTGCCGGCGGCCGGGCGGCCGGACCGGGCGGATGGGGCGCAGTATAGGCCGGGGCGGCGATGCTGCCGGGGAGCACGTGTTAACCGTGCTACCATAATGCGTTGTGTTCCCGCCGTGTTCACCCTGGCCGCGAGATGATCAGCGGCTGCGTCGAGGGTTCGCCCCTGTGCTGGATACCCCGTTCCCGGTTCCCGTGACAGAGGTCGCGGCTGCCCCGGCCCCGGTCAGGCGACCGTGGTGGGACCGTCACGGCCGACCGCCGTGGCTGCGGCGCGCCGGTGCCGCCGCCGACGCGCTGACCGATCTGCTCCTGCTCGTGGCCCTCACGGCCACCACGCCGGTCGCCGATCTGGATCAGCGAATGGGCGTGCTGCTGGTCGGGGCGGTCTTGGTCACCGGTGTGGTCCGCGGGCTCTACCAC
>CADCWK010000181.1 GCA_902806375.1 uncultured Thermomicrobiales bacterium | reverse complement strand
GGACCGGCCTCCGGATCGCCGACCTGATGGACGAGCGCATCCTTCGCCGGCGCCTCCGGACCGAGCTGGACCGGAAGAATGTGCTGCTGGATCGGCTGTACGGCGTCGACCCGCTCGACTACGACACGGTGGTCGACGACCTGCTCGGCCTCGCCGAGGTGATCCGGCCGCACGTGGTATCGAGTGAGGGGATCGTCCAGGACGCGCTGGCGGCAGGACAGGAGGTCCTGATCGAGTGCGCCCAGGCGACGATGCTGGACATCGACTATGGCTCCTACCCGTACGTCACCTCGTCGTCGCCGACGGCCGCCGGCGCCTGCCAGGGGGCCGGCGTCGGACCCACCCAGATCAGCCGGGTACTGGCCGTCTTCAAGGCCTACAGCACGCGGGTTGGCTCCGGCCCGCTCCCCACCGAGCTCTATGACGCGACCGGCGAGCTGATCCGGACCCGTGGCCGGGAGTACGGCACCACGACCGGCCGGCCTCGCCGGGTCGGCTGGTTCGATGGCACCTCGGCTCGCTATGCCGCCCGCCTCAACGGCGTGACCGAGGTCGCGCTGACCCTGGTCGACGTGCTCGACACGCTGCCCGAGATCCACGTCAGCGACGGCTACGAGCTTGATGGTCAGCCGATCGCCTACCCGCCGGCGCAGGACACCCTGTTCGCGATGGTCCAGCCGACCTACCAGACCGTCCCGGGCTGGCAGCAGGACCTGACCGACGCCCGGTCGATCGACGACCTCCCGGCACGGGCGTTGGCCTACATCGACCTGATCGAGGAGCGGATCGGCGCGCCGATCACCCGGATCGGCGTCGGGCCTGGCCGGGAGCAACTCGTCGACCGGCCGACGGCTCGGCTGGCCGTCCGCTAGGGGCTGCGGGACCTCTCCACGCGATCAATTGACGCCACCCGGGCATTGGCATAGCCTGCCCGGAGGGTCGGTCATTTCCCGGCGATCATCGCCGCTCCTGGAGGCCGACGGTCGCCGGAGTGATGGTCCCATGTCCATCGAGTTCCTCATCACGTCGCTGATCGTGGTCGCGATCCCCGGCACCGGCGCCGTCTACACGATCTCCAGCGCCATCGCGGGGGGCTGGCAGCGCGGGCTGTTCGCCACCATCGGCTGTACGCTCGGGATCGTTCCCCACCTGCTCGCCGCCATGCTCGGCCTGTCCGGCATCATGCAGATCAGCGCGGGCGTCTTCGAGGTCGTGCGCTGGGCCGGAGTCGCGTACCTCGTCTTCATCGGCGTCTCCATGGTCCGGGATGGCGGCGGCCTCCGGCTGGACGCCCAGCCCGCGCGGGCCGCGCCGATGGGTCCCGTCGTCTGGCGCGGCATCCTCCTGAACCTGCTCAACCCCAAGCTGACCCTGTTCTTCTTCGCCTTCCTGCCCCAGTTCCTCGATCCCCGGCCGCGACTCGTCGATGTCGAACTGATCGGCCTCGGTGCGGTCTTCATGCTGATGAGTCTTATCGTCTTCGCGGTCTACGCCTGGGTGAGCGCGGTGCTGTGCGAACGGGTGCTCGGGGCGCCGGGCTTCCAGCGCTGGGTCCAGCGCGCCCTCGGTACCGTCATGGTGGCCGTGGCCGCCCGGCTCGCCATCACCGACCGCTGACCGCGCCGGCAGCATCGCCCGCCAGAGAAGGACGCCCGATCATGTTCACTTATCACCCGGCCATCCTGGAGCGCTTCCCAAGCATCCGGGCCGGCCTGATCCATGCCGTGGGGCTGACCAACGGACCCACTCCGGCCGCGCTCGCCACGACGTTCCAGGAGAGTCAGCGGGACGCAATCGCCCGGCTCCAAGTGACCCCGCTGGCGGAGCTGCCGTCGATCGCCGCCTGGCGCCGGGCGTTCACCGCTTTCGGCACGAAACCGACCCAGCACCGGAACGCCGCCGAGTCGCTTCTCCGGCGGCTGTCCAAGCAGGGCGAGATCCCGGGCATCAACACGCTGGTCGACATCGGCAACCTCGTCTCGGTCCGCCACGGGCTGCCGGTCGCCATGTTCGACCTGGCCCATATCGGCGGCGAAATCACCGTCCGGTTCGCGCGTGGCGACGAGCCGTTCGCGGACCTCGGGTCGTCGGAGACGATCCACCCCGATCCCGGCGAGGTCATCTTCGTCGATGAGGACGGCGCGGTGTGCGCCCGGCGCTGGTGCTGGCGGCAGAGCTCCGCGAGCGCCACACGCGAGTCCACGACCGCCGCCCTGATCGTCGTCGAGGGGCACCACGATTCCGCCACCAGCGACATCGCGGCGGCCGTCGCGAATCTCGAGGCGCTCATCGCCACGCACCAGCCGGGCAGCCGGACGACGACATGGACGCTCCCGGCGGCGTGACGGACGGATCGGCTGACGAACGGTTCCCATGGCCCGGCGCACAGGTCGCCGTTCCTGGCCGCCTTCACGGGCGCCGGTCGGTCTAACGCGTGCCGGTCAGTTCGTCCCGGGGCTCCCGTTGCATCAGATCGGCGACGGCGAGGTGCGGTGACTTGCCCTCGAACAGCACCTGGTACATCTGCTCGGTGATCGGCAGTTCGACGCCGAGCCGGCGGCCGAGCTGTCGGGCCGCGACGGTCGTGCTGACCCCCTCGGCAACATGGCCCAGCGAGGCCAGCGCGTCATCGAGCGACTGACCCATGGACAGCGCGTGGCCGAGCCGGTAGTTCCGACTCGATGCGCTGGAGCAGGTCGCGATCAGGTCGCCCAGACCGGCGATCCCCGCGAACGTCAGCGGGTCGGCGCCGGCCGCGATCCCGAGGCGGCTCAGCTCGGCGATCCCGCGCGTGATGAAGGCGGCCCGGGCGTTGTCGCCGGCGCCCATCCCGGCGCCGATCCCCGCGCCGATCGCGAAGACGTTCTTGAGCGCCCCGCCCATCTCGACCCCGACGACGTCGGTGGAGGTGTAGCACCGGAACAGGGGAGTCATCATCAACTGCCGCGCAGCCTGTGCCGCCGCCGCGTCGGCGGACGCGATCACGGTCACCGCCGGCTTGCCGGCGGCGATCTCCGACGACAGGTTCGGTCCGGACAGCACGGCCACCGGCGCCGAGGCGGCCCGGCCGCCGTAGGCGGTGAGCTCCTCGGCGATCACCTCGCTCATCCGCCGCAGCGAGGCGATCTCGATGCCCTTGCTGACCGACAGGACTGTCGTCCCGGCGAGATGCGGCGCGACACGACGGGCCGCCTCCCGCATCACCTGGCTGGGGACCGCCAGGATGACGAGCGATGTACCGGGAATCGCCCCGGAGAGGTCGGCTACCGGGCGAACGGTTGGCGGCAGCTCCAGGCCGGGCACCGCCCGCTCGTGCCGCCGCGTCGACGCGACCTCGCTGGCCTCGCGTGCCGAGCGGAACAGCAGACGGACGTCGTGTCCGCTCGACCCGGCCAGTGCCGCCAACGTCGTTCCCCATGAGCCCGAGCCGATGACGGCGATGGCCGCGGTCCCCATTCCTGCCTGTCCCCCTGAGTCGTCTGTCGATGGCCTACCATCATGCCATGTCGCCGATGGCCGTCGTCGCCGACGGCTGTAGCTGCCGATCACCAGAGGAGAACCCCAGACCATGTCCGAGACGACCCTGCCGTCCACTGACCTCCAGCTGCCCCTCGACGCCGTCGCGATCCAGCGGATCATCCCGCACCGCTTCCCGTTCCTGCTGGTCGACCGGGTGGTCGAGCTGGTGCCGGGGCAGAGCGCGACCGGGATCAAGAACGTCACGATGAACGAGCACTTCTTCCAGGGACATTTCCCGGACCTGCCCGTGATGCCGGGCGTGCTGATCGTCGAGGCGATCGCCCAGGTCGGCGCGATCGCGATGTTGTCCCAGCCTGACCAGGGCGACAAGCTGGCCCTGTTCGCCGGCATCGAGAAGGTCCGGTTCAAGCGCCAGGTCAAGCCGGGTGACTCCCTCCGCCTGGAAGTCACCCTGGGTGCGTTCCGGCGGGGCATCGGGACCGGCTCCGGGATCGCGACCGTCGACGGCGAGGTCGCCTGCCGGGGCGAGTTCATGTTCGCCATCGTTCCGAAGCCGTGACGCCGTGAAAACGTCGCAAAGCCGGGGCTGGCGGTCCGTATACTGCGCAATGTTGGGTCAGCGACGGGCCGGGACCGCAAGGATCGCGGCACGTCCCGGCGCGGTTCATCGTCCTGCCACGGAGGGTCGCATGGCCAGTTCCGGTCGCGTCATCGGCATCATTCTCGCCATCGCCGGCGTCGTCATCGGGATCGGCGGCGTGGCGTTCCTGCTCGCCGGTCAGAACGAAGGCGAGACGACGGGCAGCGCGACCATCCTCGGGCTGATCCTCCTGTTTGGCATCCTGGTCCTCCCATTGGTTGGCGGCGGCGTCTTCCTGATGCTCCGCTCGGCCGCCGAGGGGCGGGAACTCGCCGCGGTGGGCGAGCAGCGTCGCCTGCTCGACATCGTCAAGACCCGCGGTTCGGTCGCCGTCTCCGACCTGGTCCTGGAGATGAACACGACCCGTGACAAGGTCCAGCGCGACCTCGAACTGCTGGTCGGCCGAGGCCTGTTCACCGGTTACGTCGACTGGAACAAGGGGATGCTCTACTCAGTCGAGGCCCAGCAGCTCCAGGGACGGCAGACCTGCCCCAACTGCGGGGGACAACTGGCGCTGGCTGGGCGGGGCCTGATCAAGTGCCCGTACTGTGGCGCCGAGATCTTCCTCTAGTGACGCCTCCACTCCGCACGCCACTCACTGACGCGAAAGGACCACGCGATGACGACTGACACCAGCGAGCGCACGACCAGCTTCGACCAGCGCTCGGAGGAGGCCTCCCAGGGCCGGGCGGAACCCGACCTCGGCGGTGGCCTCGTCCAGCGCCTGGCCCGGCGCGGCGCGGCCACGCTCCGGTCGTTCCCCGGCTACTCCGGGTACCGGGACAAGGAGGATCGCCGTGACGCTGACCGCCGGGTCCGCGACCACCTCGTTCAGGAGTACCGGCGCCAGCTCGGGCGGGTGGAACGGGTCGCCCGCGACCTGGCCAGCGACCGGAAGATCATGGCGATCGGCCCGGTCGATGACTTCGCCAAGGCGGTCCGCCACCTCAGCGACCGGATCAACACCGCTTCCTATGGCTACGGTGGGCTGTTCTCCGACCGTGACGTCGATGAGGGCGCCCTCGATCAGCTCCGGCTGTTCGACGAGGGGATGCTCTCCGGCGTCGGCCAGCTCGACGGGCCGATCGGGGCGCTGGAGGCGGCCCACGGCACGGGTGGCGACCTGACGGAAGCGGCCCGGTCCGGGCGCGATATGGTCACCCGGCTCAACGAGCGGTTCGACACCCGCGGCCGCGTGATCGAGAGCGGCACACCGGAGCCCGAGGAATCGGTCCGGGCGCTGCTGGCCCTGGACGCCGGGACCGGTGGGCCGGCTCCGGTCTTCTGGCTGGACGAGGGCGACGCGATCGAGGTCCTCGGCCAGAGCGGCATCGTCGACAGCCGCCTGGACATCGCGGCCGGCGCGGCGTCGGTCCGGCTGTTCCGCTTTACCGAGACCCCCGAGGAGCAGTGGGTCATGGTCCCGGCCCAGCCCGGCACCTCACCGGCGCTGGTGTCGCCCCGACCGGTCACGACGGTCCCATCCGGCGCCGACTCGTCAGTGGCGGTCGGCGACGAGACGTTCTCGATCGTCGCGACGACCAGCGGCCAGGCCGAACTGATCACCCCGGCGGCGGTCTCGGGCTATCGCCCGGTGACGGCGAGGACGCTGGCGACGGCGGACGGCGGTGCCGTCGGGCTGCTCCTAGACTGGGGCAACGAGCAGCAGGCCTTCACGGGCCTCG
>CADCWK010000180.1 GCA_902806375.1 uncultured Thermomicrobiales bacterium | reverse complement strand
AGGCCCGCTGGGTGCTCCGGCCGACCCGGCCGCGCAGCTGGTAGAGCTGGGTCAGCCCGAGGGCGTCGGCGTGGTCGATCACCATCGTGTTGACGTTGGGGATGTCGATGCCCGACTCGATGATCGTCGTCGAGATCAGGACGTCGAAGTCGTGCCGGACGAACGACAGGATGACGTCCTCCAGCACGGCTTCGTCCATCTGCCCGTGCCCGATCCCGATGCGCGCTTCGGGGACGAGCGTCCGGAGCTTGTGGGCGAGTTGATCGATGTCGTGGACCCGGTTGTGGACGAAGTAGACCTGCCCGCCGCGCTCGAGTTCCCGCAGGAGGACCTCGCGGATGAGGTGGTCACTCCACTCCGTCACGAACGTCCGGACGGGCAGCCGCGCCTGCGGGGCGGTGTCGATCACGCTGATATCGCGGATGCCGGCCAGCGACATGTGGAGCGTCCGGGGGATCGGCGTGGCGCTCATGCTGATCACGTCGACAGCCGTCCGGAACCGCTTCAGGAATTCCTTCTGCCGGACGCCGAAACGCTGCTCCTCGTCGACGACGACGAGCCCGAGGTCCTTGAAGGTCACGTCCCCCTGCACGATGCGGTGCGTGCCGATGATGATATCGATCGCGCCGTCCTTGAGGTCCTGCAGGATCTGGCGCTGGGCCTTCCTGTCCCGGAGGCGGGACAGCATCTCGACCCGGACCGGGTACGACGACAGGCGCTGGGTGAAGGTCTGGAAGTGCTGGAGGGCCAGGACGGTCGTTGGGACGAGCACGGCGACCTGCTTGCCACCATTGACGGCCTTGAAGGCGGCCCGGAGCGCGACCTCGGTCTTGCCGAAGCCGACGTCGCCACAGACGAGCCGGTCCATCGGCAGGGCGGACTCCATGTCGGCCTTGACGCTGTCGATCGCCTTCTGCTGGTCGACCGTCTCCTCGTAGGGGAACGAGTCCTCCAGTTCGAGGTCCCACGTGGAATCAGTGGGGAAGGCGTGACCAGCCGAGGTCTCGCGCTCGGCGTAGAGCTGGATCAGCTCCCACGCCATCTCCCGGATCGCCTTCCGGACGCGGGTCTTGGTCCGGACCCACTCGCCCGAGCCGAGCCGTGAGGCGACCGGTTCGACGCCGCCGCCGGTGTAACGGGAGACCCGGTCGCTCTGGTCGACCGGAACGTAGAGCTTGTCGCCCTTGGCGTAGACGAGCAGCATGTACTCCCGCTCGACGCCGGATGCATCCAGGCGGACGAGGCCGGTGAACTGGGCGATGCCGTGGTCGATGTGGACGACGAACTCGCCGGGGGTGAAGTCGGCCGCGTTGCTGCCGGCGTCGCTGGTCTGACGACGGTGCGTACGGCGGGTCGCCTTGCGGAACCCGAAGATCTCCAGGTCGGTCAGGAGGATGACCGAGCGCTCGTCCGTGTCGAGTTCCCAGCCTGCGGGTAGGTCCGAGCGGATGATGGTGATCCGGCCCGTCGTGACGGGGTCGGCCGGGGCATCGCGATCCACGAGGTCGAACGGGACTCCACGCTCGGTCAGGAGTTCGCCGAGCCGGTCGCCCTGGTCGGACGCGAGGTAGATCGAGGAGCCGGACTCGCTGCGATGGATCACGGCGTCGATCAGCGCGTCCAGGCGCCCGGCGAAGAGGGGTGCATCCCCGATCGCCGGCACGTCGATCTCAAGGTGCCCATCGGCCTCGCCGAACGCGACCTGGTCGTGCCTGCCAAGGAGCCCCTCGACTGTGTGCCAGTCGGTGAACGGCTGCTCCAGACCCACCGGCAGCTCGCCATTGCCCGTCGCGCTCACGAGCACATCGGCGGCGTGCGAGACCATCGAGGTCGCCGCCAGTTGCACCGCCCGCGGTTCCTCGATCAGGACGAGGGCCGACGGGGCCATGTAGTCCAGGACGGTCGTCCGCTTCGGGACGAGGTATGGCGCGAGGAGGTCGACGGAGGCGGGCGTCTGACCGGACGCGATCTGGTCCAGCATCCGGTGCCACTCGGAGGCGATCTCGGCCCGCAGGTCCGACGAGGCGAGCGCCTGGAGGGTGGGGGCGATCCGGTCCATCCGCCAGAGTGGGAGTTCGGACGGCGGCAGGAGGACGGTCTCGCTCAGTCGCCCCTGCGAGCGCTGGGAGCTGGGGTCGAAGGCCCGGATCGAGTCGACCTCGTCGCCGAAGAAGTCCAGCCGGACCGGGAAGGGGGTGCCGGGAACGAAGACGTCGATGATCCCGCCGCGACGGGCGAGGGTCCCGGGTTCCTGGACCAGCGGTGAAAGGTGGTAGCCGACCGTCGTGGCCCAGGTCAGGACGTCGTCGATCCGGAGTCGCTGACCCGGCCGGATCGTGAGCGTCTGGCGCTGGAGCTCGTCCGCGGCCATGACGATCTGGACGAGGCCACGGACCGTCACGACGAGGGCCGCCGGGGCCGACGCGCCGCCGGCATTCAGTTGGGCGAGCAGGGCGACCCGCTCGGCGGCGAGCGCGCTGTCGAGCGGCAACTGCTCGTAGGGCAGGGCTTCGGGTGATGGCCAGACCGCGACGGTGCGGTCAGCCGGCAGGTAGTCGGACAGTGCGGAGGCGAGGCTCTCGGCCCGGTCGCTCCGGGAGGCCACGACGAGGGTCGTCTCCGGTCGCCCGTCTATTAGGGCGGCCATCACCGGCGGCCGGGCCGCGGCTGGCAGCGAGACGAAACTGATCCGCTGGCGGCCGCGACCCGAACGCTCGTCGAGATGGTCGCGAATGGCCCGGACCTCGGGCAGGTCTCGCAGGGCGTTGGTCGTGGCAGAGAGCGTCACCGGCAGATCCTCGATCCAGAACCGCAACGTGATACGCCGGACAGGCGGTCTTCCGCCTCCGGACTCATCCCGGTAGTATATCGCAGCCGGTGGTCTCCCTGTCCGCGGGGACGGCGGGCCGGACCGAGGTCAGCTTCTCTACGGAAGGGGCCAGTCGCGATGCCCGCTGGTGTGAGCCGATTCGCTCTCGTCGTCATCGTGGCGGTCATCGTCGCCAGCGGTGTCGCGCTGACCCTGCGGTCCCTCGACGCACGGCGCGCACCCCCGATCGTGATCGTCGACGTCGCCGCCGAACGACCGGTCATCGTGGTCGTGGATGGGGCGGTCGCGACACCGGGCGTGTTGACGCTGCCACCCGGCGCCCGGTTGAACGACGCCATCCTCGCCGCCGGCGGGTTCACCGGGAACGCGGATCCCGCCGAGCTGAATCTCGCCCGGCTGCTGGACGACGGTGAGCGGGTCACGGTGGCGGAACGGCCCCCGGCGCTCGTGCCGGAGCAGACCGCAGTCGTCGCCGGTGTCGCGGTCGAGCCGATCGGCGTCACGACGGACACCGACCCCCAGGCAGCCGTTCCTGGTGCCAGCTCGCCGAGCGACGAGGGCGCGTCATCACAGCCGCGGGCCGATGATCCCTCACCGACCCCTGCGGCCCAGTCGCCGGTCCGTCCGACACCGACCCTTCGCTCTGCCGCCGACGCTGACTTGGTCGATATCAACTCGGCGACGGTCGAGGAGCTCGATGCCCTCCCGCGGATCGGACCCGTCCTGGCTGAGCGGATCGTCGCGCACCGGGAAGAGCACGGCCCGTTCGCGTCGATCGACGACCTCGAGGCGATCGACGGGATCTCGGCCGGCATGGTCGACGAGCTGCGTCCCCTCATCACCGCCGGACCCGCGCCGCGATGATCGGTGTCTGGGCCGGCTTGTTCCTCGTGGCCGGGGTCATGGCGAGCGGGGGCTGGTGGCCGGTGCTGTCACTCGTGCCAGTGGTCGCCTGGCTGGGTCTCCGGGGCGCCTTCCCCGCGACCAGGGCTCGCGCGGTCGCGATGTTGGGATTGGCCGGGATCGCCGCCGTTGGAGTGGTCCGGGCGGAGACCGTCACCCCGTTGGCGTCCCTGGCGACCGTTCCCGGGATCGACCGGATCGAGGGCCGCGTCGTCTCTCCCGTGCAGTCCGACCTCCAGTACCAGCGGTTCGACGTCGAGATCGGCCGGTATCGATCAGGGGAGGACTGGTCATCTGGGGATGGGGTGGTGCGAGTCATCGTCCCCCGCTCCCCAGCGGTCGGCTACGGTGACGTCGTTGGGCTGACCGGGGACCTCGTGCCGGTCGAAGACGCGGAGCAGGGGTACCGCGGCTATCTGCGTCAGCAGGGCCTTTCCGGGAGCGTCTTCGGCCGTAGCGTCTGGGTCGAGCGGCCTGGGACGGGACCGCTTCGGGAACTGTATGGCTTCGGATCCGTCCTGGCGGAGCGACTCCGCCGGGCCGTCCCGGGCGAGGCGGGGATCCTGCTCGGTGGGCTCGTCGTCGGCGACGACAGCGCCCTGTCCCGGGAGACGACCGACGACTTCCGGCGGACCGGGATGAGCCACATCACGGCGGTCAGCGGGTCCAACCTCGCCCTCGTCGTGGTTCTCCTGATGGCGGTCGGTGGCCCGATCGGCCTTCGCCGGCACATCCTCTGGTTGGTGGCCGTCGTCCTCGCGGTGTGGCTCTACGCCGCCGTCACGGGTCTGGAACCACCGGTCGTGCGTGCCGCTCTGATGGCTACGCTCGCCCTCGCCGCCCCGCTGTTCGGGCGCCGACCCGACTACCTCGCGGCGGCCGTCCTGTCGGCCGCAGGGATGCTCCTGGTCGATCCCGCGTTGATCGGGCGGATCGGTTTCCAGCTTTCACTGAGTGCCTCGGTGGCGCTGGCGGCGCTCGCCGCCGGGACATCGATCGTCGGGCCCGGGAGTGGGTTCCGGCTCGTGGTGAATGGGGCAATCGTCGCTCAGGTCGCGACACTGCCGATCGTGGTCTTCACCTTTGGGTCCGTCCCGCTCGTTTCAGCACCGCTCAACGTCGTCGTCGGGCCGCTGGTGGCGATCGCCTTCCCGGTCGCGTTCGCCGGGTCACTGCTCGGGATCGTCAGCCCCGCCGCTGGTGGGGCGCTGATGACCGTGGCCGGCGGCTTCGGTCAGGCGATCCTCGCGCTGACCGGGGCGGCGGCGGACCTGCCTGTGGCGAGCGTCATCGTCCCGGAGCTTGCGGCGACCGGGAAGGCGCTGGTACTCCTGCTGGCCACGGGCACGGTTCTGCTGCTGTCCCGGGATGGACGGCGGTGGCTGGGACGCCTGGTCGACACGGCGGCGCGCGCGACGCGATGGCGGAGCGTGCCGGTGCGTTGACACCGGGCAAGGCCGGAGGGTATCGTTTGCGAGCCGCCCCTATAGTCTAGCGGCCCAGGACGTCACCCTTTCAAGGTGAAGATCGCGGGTTCGAATCCCGCTGGGGGTACCACGAGGTCAGCCGCCGGACGACAGTCCAGGCGGCTTCTCTGTGCCCGCCAGGTCGAACGGGAAGGGATCCGCGATGGCCCAGCACGGGTTGACGGTCGAGCGCGTCATCGATCTGCTCGGTCTCGTCCCACTGGAGGGTGAGGGTGGGCGCTACCGGGAGACGTGGCGGCTGACGGGGCCGGACGGCACGGCGCAGGCAACGGCGATCTACTACTTCCTCACCCCCGACACGTTCTCCGAGATCCACCGCCTGCCGGACGCCGAGCTGTACCACTTCTACCTGGGGGATCCCGTGGATCTCCTGCTGCTCCACCCGGACGGGATGGTCCGCCGGCAGGTATTGGGGCAGGACCTCCTGCATGGCATGGCGGTCCAGTTCCTGGTCCCTGGCGGTGTCTGGCAGGGGAGCCGGCTCCGGGACGGAGGGGAATTTGCGCTCATGGGCACGACCATGACACCGGGTTTTCGCTTCGAGGCTTACGAGCGTGGCGAGCGGGACGCACTGACGCGTACCTACCCGGACGCGGTGAGTGA
>CADCWK010000179.1 GCA_902806375.1 uncultured Thermomicrobiales bacterium | reverse complement strand
GTCATCGCCGGGTTGATCGCCGAGGGGTTCGGCGACCAGCTCCTGCTCTCACACGACATCGCCCGGCGATCGCTGCGACTTGCCTATGGTGGTTCGCCGGGGTTGACGTATCTCCAGGACACGTTCGTCTTCATGCTGCTGGACGCCGGTGTGGCCGCGGCGGACATCCGCCGTCTCATCGTCGACAATCCCGGCCGGGTGCTGACCGTCTGGCCCCCGGCCGATCCGGCGCGGCGCTGAGCAGTCCTCCCACCTCTCGATGTCCCGATCACAGGAGCCACCCATGACCGAGCGGTCCGACGACGCCCACGCCCCGATACGCGCTCTGGTCTTCGATATGGACGGGCTGCTGGTCGACAGCGAGCCCCTGGCGGACCAGTCGATGGTCGAGTTCCTCCGGCGCCATGGGATCCGGGCGCGCGAGGAGTACGCGCCCCAGCTGCTGGGGCGCCGATTGCCGGACGCCGTCGGCCTCTTCGTCGAGTGGTACGGCCTGTCGGGGCACCTCCCGGACCTCATCGCGGAGTTCGACGCCCTGCGGACGGAGACCATCATCGGCAATCTGAAGCTGCTGCCGGGGGCGGCGGAGATCATCGCCTTCGGGCGGGGGGCCGGTCTGGCGCTGGCGCTGGCCACGTCGAACCGGCGCCACCAGGCGGCGATCTCGCTCGGAGAGACTGGTCTGACGGGGCGCTTCGACGCCGAGGTGACCGGCGACGACGTCACCCGCGGCAAGCCGTTCCCGGACATCTTCCTGCTGGCGGCCGAACGTCTCGGGGTGTCACCGGCATCCTGCGTCGTGCTCGAGGACGCGCCGGCAGGGGTCATGGCGGCCAGGGCGGCCGGCATGCGGTCGATCTTCGTGCCGGGCGGGTACTCGGTCGGGGCTGACCTGCCGGCGGAACCGGACGTCACCGTGCCGTCCCTGGTCGAGGCACAGCGGTGGCTCGAGGACCGGGTGTCGCCCCGTGACACGGAGCGTCCGGCTGGCAGAGCCGGTCGGTGAGGCCGTCCGGGCCACCGTCCGCGTTCTCCGTCAGGCCGCGAGACGGTCCGACGTGGCATCGCCGACGACCGCCGGGAGTCCGGAGCCGGGCTGGACGGGATCCGGGTCCGGGCGCGGCGACCGATCGGCGACGGACGGGTTCTGGGGGACGAAGGGGATCACGACGGCGGGGAGGAGCATCAGCAGGAAGGCGATGACGACTCCGGTGACGATGAACTCTTCCATGCTGGTTGACTCCTCATGGGGAGCCGGCGGTAGACCGGCGGGCGATCATGTCTGAGGGACGGGCGGTGGTCCCGGATGGTTCCGGTTCGGGTGACCCCTGGCGCCGTCCATCTGTATCTCCCATGGTAGGAGTCGACTGTGATCCGGCCGTGGGAGCGATGTGTCGTATCTGTTACGGGGTTGAATGGCTCCCTGATCACACCTGTTGCGACCGGCCACGAGATGTCGCAGGATCCGATGGCAACTACCCCGTCGGACCGTCGGGAAGGGACGTCCCGCCCACGCGCCACGGGGACGGGTCGCACAGCTGGAGGAGAGTCGATGTCAGAGGAACTGTCAGCCATGACCATCGCCGCGGAGATTCGCCGGGTACGGCAGATCCGGCAGTACCGGCCGGACCCAATTCCCGACGACGTGCTCACGGAGCTGCTGGAGGTCGCCCGCTGGACGGGGAGCTCGCGCAACACCCAACCGTGGCACTTCGTCGTCCTCACCGACCCGGAACGACTGCGCCAGATCTCCGAGGTCCGTGACGCCATCAACTGGGTCGCCACGGCGCCGCTGGCGATCGCGATCGTGCTCGACGGGCGCAATGAGTCCAGCGAGGCGTACGACGAGGGGCGGGTGACGGAGCGGTTGCTGGTCGCCGCGCGGTTCTTCGGCGTCGGTGGTGGGACGGCGTGGTTTGGCAACGCCGACCAGCAGGCGGCGGCGAAGCGCATCCTCGGCGTCCCGGACGGGCGGACGGCCCGCTCGGTCGTCGCCCTCGGCTACCCGATTACGGCCGAGGACCCGCGGCCCAATCGCGCGGCCGGTGGGCGCAAGCCCCTCGCGGAGATCGTCAGCCGCGAGCGATTCGGCCCGGGTTGACCCAGTTCCAACCGGGGGCGAGCGAGCGGGAGACGACCCGGAGCCGGGATGGCTCCGGGTCGTCTCCCGCTCGTGGTGCCGTCGGGTCTCGGGGCCACCCCCCCGGTCAGGCGGGTGTCGCGACGAGATGCGGCTCGGGCTCGGCCCCGATGGCCGTCGGCGGGCTTGGCCGGTCGAGCAGGGCGACGGCGAGGACATCGTCGAGGGAGTCCACCATGATGAGCTCCAGGCCGGCGGTGACGATGGCCGGGAGCTCGCTCAGGTCCTTGGCGTTGCGTCGGGGGAGGATGAACGTCTTGATCCCGCCGCGGTGGGCGGCCAGCGTCTTCTCCCGGAGCCCGCCGATCGGCAGGACCTTGCCCCGCAGCGTGATCTCGCCGGTCATCGCGACGTCCTTCCGCACCGACCGGCCGGTCAGGGCGGAGAACAGCGCCGTCGCCATCGTGATCCCGGCCGATGGCCCGTCCTTCGGGATGGCGCCGGCGGGGATGTGGATGTGGATGTTGCGCTTGTCGAAGAACTGCGGTTCCAGGCCGAAGGTCCCCGCCCGGCTGCGGGCGAAGCTGATCGCCGCCCGGGCCGACTCCTGCATGACGTCGCCGAGCTGGCCGGTCAGGACGAGGTCTCCCTTGCCCTCCATGATCAGGACCTCGATCGAGAGCAGATCGCCTCCGAAGCTGGTCACCGCGGCCCCGGTCGCGACTCCCACCTCATCGCTCTCCTCGGCCAGCCCGTACTCGAACCGCGGGATGCCCAGGTAGCTCTCGATGCCATGGTGATCGATGATGATCGGGATCATCGGGAGGTCATCCGCAGCGTCGGCGGGAAGGCCACTCCCGTCGCCGGACGCGTCCTCCGGCCGGTCGCTGCCGCCGGGAATGGCCGCGTCCACTGGTTCCGGGGACGGGGCTTCCGCGTGCGCCCGGTCATCGCTGGCGTCGGCAATCTCGCGGGCGACCTTCCGGGCCAGCGAACCGATCTCGCGTTCCAGGTTGCGGACGCCTGATTCCTCGGTGTACTCCCGGATCAGCCGCCGCAGGGCGTCGTCGGTGACCAGCAGGTGGCCGGACGACAGCCCGTGGTTCTCCAGCGACCGGGGCAGCAGGAAGTTCCGGGCGATCTCGACCTTCTCCACTTCGGTGTAGCCGGGGACCTCGATGATCTCCATGCGATCCCGCAGGGCCGCCGGGATCGGGTCGAGCATGTTGGCGGTGGTGAAGAACATCACCTTCGAGAGGTCGAACGGGACCTCGAGGTAGTGGTCCGAGAACGAGCTGTTCTGCTCGGGGTCGAGGACTTCGAGCAGGGCCGACGATGGGTCGCCCCGGAAGGTATCCCCACCGAGCTTGTCGACCTCGTCGAGGACGAGGACCGGGTTGCGGCTCTTGGCGTCCCGGAGGGCCTTGATGATCCGGCCCGGCATGGCCCCCACGTAGGTCCGCCGGTGGCCCCGGATCTCCGCCTCGTCCCGGACACCGCCGAGGCTGATCCGGACGTAGTCGCGCCCGATCGCCCGGGCGATGCTCCGGCCCAGGCTGGTCTTGCCGACGCCTGGCGGGCCGACGAAGCAGATGATCGGCGAACGGAGCCGGTCACCGGCCAGCTTGCGGACGGCGACGAACTCGAGGATGCGGTCCTTGACCTTCTCGAGACCGTAGTGGTCCTCGTCGAGGATCCGGGCGACCTCCCGCAGGTCGAGTCGCTCCTCGGACTCCCGGGACCACGGCAGGTCGATCAGCCACTCGAGATAGGAGCGGATGACCCCCAGTTCCGGCGAGAACGGGTGCTGCTGCTCCAGCCGCTCGACCTGGACCATGGCCTTGGCCAGCACCTCGTCCGGCATCCCGGCAGCCTCGACCTTGTCGCGCAGTTCCTTGGCGAGCGTCTCCTCGGGAGAGCCCTCGCCGAGCTCCTTCTGGATGGCCCGGATCTGCTCGCGGAGGAAGTACTCGCGCTGCTGCCGGTCCATCCCGGCCTGGGCCTCGTGCTGGATCTGCTGGCGCAGGTTCAGCACCGTCAGGCGCTTCTCGATCAGGACGCCGAGGGTATGCAGCCGCTGGATCGGATCGAGCACCTCCAGGAGCATCTGGCGCTGGTCCGGCGTGAACTCGGGCGAGAACGCGATCAGGTCGGCCAGCCAGCCGGGTTCGTTCACGCCCCGGATGGTCATCAGGACCTCTTCCGGGACGTTCGGCAGCATGCTCAGGTAGCTCTCGACCTGCTCCATGACCGTCGTCATGGCGGCTTCGGCGGCCGCTCCCTCCATCGGGAGGTCGTCGTGCCGTCGGACTCGAGCCACCGGGTACGGGTCCGTCTGGACCATCTCGTCGACGATGCCCCGGCCGACCCCCTGGAGGATGACGTGGCTGTGCCCGCCCGCCCGCGTGACGCGCTGGCCGACCTCGGCGATCACGCCCACCGTGCAGAGCTCGAACTGCTCCGGCTCCGGTTCCCCGTCCGGAGTCCAGCCGCCGCTCTCCACCCCCTCGTCCGGACGGGGCGACTCACCGACGACCGGGTCAGAGTCGGGGTCCATGGTGAGCCGGGCGGCGAGCCGGCTGATCTCGTCCGGGCCGATCTCGAAGGGGGCCGCGGGATCACTGGCCGCGATCCGCTCGGTGAGGACGAGCACCTGCCGCAGCGGCAGCCGGGCGGCCCGGTCGAGGACCAGGGACGACTCCTCGTCCTCGATCGGAAAGGGGATCGACATGTGCGGGAGGAGGATCGTCTCGTCCACGATCAGCACCGGGAGCGCGATCGGCCGCGACAGCGGTGACCGAGTCTTCGTCCGCCGGGTCCGCCGGGTCCGCGGTTTCGGCTCCGGATCGGCGACTGACGCGGAGGGGACGTCGCTGGGAGGGGATCCCGTGGGGGGATCGGTCGCCGGCGGCGACGTCGGTACCACATCGTCGGCCGGGCTGGATGACTCGTCTGGGACGGACTGGTTTGGCAACTTGCCCGAGGACATGGCTATCTCGCTTGGTCGCGCGGCAGACGCCCGGCGCGGGATTGGGTGCGGAGGGAGGCGGGACATCCGGGGACGACGTCACGGCACGGCCAGGACTGGCTGCCGCCGCGCTGTTTCCCCGTTCCGCCCCGGTGTGCGATCAGGGCAGTTTACGCTGAAACCGCCGCTCCGACAGATCGCGTCGCCCACCTTCTCGCCAGCGGGCCGAGGCCCATGCTGGTGAGGCGAGACCCGGAGACCGCCTGGACATATTTCTTCCCGCGGTGGTGCCGCTGTTCGACGGGCGAACCAGTAGAATCGCGCCATCGATGCATCGTGACTGGACGACCGACCAGGGACTGGCTCGCCGCACCAAGGAGATCCCCGGATGTCAACGAGTCTCGCCTCGAGGCGCCCGTCCCGTACCGCGAGCGTCACCGTCGCCGTCGCCCTGACCATCACGGCGGTTCTGGCGGGGCCGCGTGTCCTGGCGCAGGTCGACGGCGATACCTACACGAATCCCACCTACGCCTACCAGGTCCAGTGGGATGCGGACGTCTGGGACGTGGTCAACGAGGCGTCCGGGGATCTGACCCTCGAGAGCGATGTCGCCGAGGTCTACTTCCAGTCCGGGCAGTTCTACGATGGCGACGCCACCGCCTGCCGGGACGATCTGGTCGAGCGCCTCCCGGACGAGGAGTCGGTGGTGTCGGTGGTCCCGTTCGAGGGAGACGGTGACCTGGACGGTGAGTCGGAGGGCCGGGCCTACTCGACGCTGGAGGTCGTGCTGGAAGACGACGGCGATGAGCGAACA
>CADCWK010000178.1 GCA_902806375.1 uncultured Thermomicrobiales bacterium | reverse complement strand
ACGATCGGCGACGGTGGCGAGGTCCGTCGTGATCAGATGATTGGGGACCAGGTGGCTGAGCCGCTCGAACCAGAACCGGGACACCTGGGTCAGGACGATGCCCTTGCCGGGGATCGTAGACGGCAGGACGACATCGAAAGCCGAGACCCGGTCCGAGGCGACCATGAGGAGGTCGTCACCGGCCACCCACGTGTCCCGGACCTTGCCTCGCCGGAAGAGCGGCAGGCCATGGAGGGTACTCATCCCTTGACGGCCCCGGCGACCGGCGCGTCGACCCGGCTGGGTGCCTTCGCGTCGTCATGGGGCAACAGCCCGAGCCGGGCAAGCGTCCCATCGACGCTCCGCAACTGGTCCCACGGGTCGAACAGGCCCTCCAGCTGGTCCCCCGGCAGGGCCGCGGTCACCTCGGCGTCCGCCCGGAGGGCCTCCCGGAAGGACGGTCCGCCATCCCAGGCCGCGAGCGCGTGGCGCTGGACGATCTTGTAGGCCACTGTCCGGTCGAGTCCGGCGTCGACGAGCGCGAGGAGCACCCGCTGGCTGAAGACCAGGCCGCCGGTCAGCTCGACGTTCCGGGCCATGCGTTCAGGATAGACGACGAGTCGTTCGACCAGGTCGATGACCAAATCCAGCAGGTAGTCCACGATGATGCACGAGTCGGGGAAGATGACCCGCTCGGCGGAACTGTGACTGATGTCGCGCTCATGCCAGAGCGGGACGTTCTCCATCGCCGTGACCGCATAGCCACGCAGCAGCCGGGCCAGCCCACTCACCCGCTCGGACGCGTGCGGGTTGCGCTTGTGCGGCATGGCGGACGACCCCATGTTGCCCGCGTCGAAGGGTTCCTCGACCTCCCGCACCTCGGTCCGGGCGAGGTGGCGGATCTCGGTCGCGATCTTCTCCAGCGTGCCGCCGATCCCGGCCAGCGCCATGATGAAGGCGGCGTGCCGGTCGCGCTGGACGACCTGCGTCGAGGCCGGGGCGGGGGCCAGGCCGAGAGCCGCGCAAACCTCGTCCTCCAGCTCCAGCGGGACGTGGGCGTGGGTCCCGACAGCGCCGGAGATCTTGCCCGTCGCGATGTCCTCGGCGGCCAGGTCGAGGCGGCGGCGATGGCGGCGGAGCTCGTCGTACCAGACCGCCACCTTGAGCCCGAAGGTCGTCGGCTCGGCATGGATACCGTGCGTCCGGCCGATCATCAGGGTGTGGCGGTGCGCGACCGCCAGGCGCCCTGTCGCCTCGATCAGCCGGTCGAGCTGGGCGGTAATGAGCGTGGCGGCGTCGCGCGACTGGATCGCCAGGCCGGTATCGACCACGTCGGAGCTGGTCAGCCCGAGGTGGATGAACCGGGACGCGTCGCCGACCGTCTCCCCCATGGCGCGGAGGAACGCGATCACGTCGTGGTCGGTCTCAGCCTCGATCTCCCGCATCCGTTCCAGGCTGCAGGTCGCGCCTCGGATGGATGAGATTGCCCACTCGGGGATCCGACCCCGCCGGTACCAGGCTTCGCAGGCTTCCTTCTCGACCGCCAGCCAGGTGTCCAGCTTGTGCTGGTCCCCCCAGATGGCGCCCATCTCCGGCCGCGTGTACCGCTCGATCATCCCCTGCCTCTCGGAGTCGATCCTGGCCTAGCCAGCACCGACAACTTGAGCGCCGGGCGAGGCAACGTCGCTTCCCCCCTGTCGCACTCCAGCTCGTTTCAGGGACCCAGTATGAAACAAACCGGCCCGCGGCGCCCCGTCCCAGGCTCCCGTGGGGAACCTGGGACGGGAGATTGCACGCGATCGACCGTGCACGTACACTCCGGCCGTGAGGGACGTCCTCGGGAGGTCTGCGGGTTGATCCCCGCGCACGTAGCGCCAGGACTCGGGGCGAGGGCCCGAGTTGACGAGGTGAGAGCCGATCGAACTCTTCGGCGGGTGGCTCTCCGGCCGGCACGGTCGACAGTGGCAGCGCAAACCGGTCCGGGTGACCGACCGACAAGACCTGCCACACGTGTCCATGTCCCAGCGGTCGCTCGACGGTCCACCAGGGGCCAGGGTCGGGCGACTTGTACGCATTCGCCGCCTCCCCGGCTGCCCTCCACTGACATCACGCTCCCGGAACGACCGCACGGTGACCCGTCAGGCTGGCCTCGTCAGGAGGCCGCCCCACAGCGCCGTCCACGTGTCGACCGTCCGGGACCTCTGGCAGGCCGGTTCGCCGCTTGGTATCCGCCTGCCGTCTGGAGCCACCCACCCATGTGCGGCATCTTCGGCTACGTCGGCGCCTCGGCCGACCTCGGCACCGTCGTCCTCTCCGCCCTCAAGACCCTTGAATACCGCGGCTACGACTCCTGGGGCGTCGCCATCGGCGAGGGCGACGGGATCCAGGTCGAGAAGAGCACCGGCAAGATCGGCGGCGCGACCGCCGACCTGCCACCATCCACGATCGGCTTCGGTCACACCCGCTGGGCCACGCACGGGGGCGTCACCTGGGAGAACGCGCACCCGCACGTCGACCCGAGCGGCCGGGTCGCGATCATCCACAACGGCATCGTCGACAACTTCCGCTCCCTGCGCGACGGCCTGGAGGCCCAGGGGCACGTCTTCTCCAGCGAGACCGATAGCGAGGTGATCGCCCACCTGCTCGGAGAGGAGATCGGCCAGGGTGCCGACCTGACGACCGCCGTGTCACGGACCTTCGCCCGGCTCGACGGCCTGAACGCCGTCATCGCGATGCGACCGGACAGCGGCGAGCTCGTCGCCGCCAAGAACGTCTCGCCCCTGGTCGTCGGCTACGGCCCGGCCGGCATGACCATCGCCTCCGACGCGCTGGCTCTCGGGCCGCACGCCGAACGGGTGATGTATCTCGAGGACAACCACCTGGTCCGGCTCTCGGCGGAGGGGATCGACGTCTACGACCGCGGCGGGATGACCGAGCTGCCGGCGGAGTTCGTCCCGATCGACCTCGGAACGGCCGACGCCGGGATCGGCGACTACCCGACGTTCATGGCCAAGGAGATGGCCGAGCAGCCGGAGGTCGTGGAGCGGCTGGCCCGGACGGCCGGCGACGCCATCGACGCGCTGGCGCGTGAGATCGATGCCGCCAGCGAGACGTTCCTGGTCGGCTGCGGGACGGCCTCGTACGCGGCCCAGACTGGCGCCTACCTGCTCGGCCAGATAGCAGGCAAGCGGGTGACGGTCGTGGCCGGCAGCGAGTTCCAGTACCTGCAGCATCTGCTGTCGCCGCGCAGCCTCGTCGTCGCGCTGTCGCAGAGCGGCGAGACGGCCGACATCATCGAGGCCATGCTGGCGGCCCGGAAGCGCGGTGCTCGGCTCGGAGCCCTGGTCAACGCGAAGAACTCGACCCTCGACCGGATGGTCGACGTTCGCGTCCATCTCATGGCGGGCCCGGAGCAGTGCGTCCTCTCGACCAAGGCCTACACGGCCAAGGTCACGGCGCTGCTCCTGGTCGCCCACGCGATCAACGGCCAGCGGGCCGCTGGCGAGCGGGCGGCCCTCACGGCAGCCGCCGGCCTCCGGACGCTGCTCGGCAGCCCGGACTGGACGGCGAACGTGGCCCGGATAGCGACCGCGTTCCACCGGGCCCCACACCTGTTCGTGATCGGCCGGGGGGTCAACTATCCAACGGCGCTGGAGGCGGCCCTCAAGATCAAGGAGGTCAGCTACATCCATGCCGAAGGCTTCGCCGGCGGTGAGCTCAAGCACGGCGTCATCGCGCTGATCGAGGAGGGCACACCCTGCCTCGTCTACGCGCCGAACGACGAGACCCGGACCGATGTCCTGTCCGGGGCGATGGAACTGCGCAGCCGGGGCGGGTTCATCATCGGCGTTGGCTCGCAGCCGGACGCCGTGTTCGACGAGTACATCCCCGTGCCGGACGCGGGCGTCGCCCAGCCGATCGTCAACGGCCTTCCCGCGCAGCTGCTCGGATACCATGCCGCCCTGCAGCTGGGCCACGACCCGGACAAGCCACGCAACCTCGCCAAGAGCGTCACCGTCAAGTAGGAGCGGAACCGGGCGGGGTCCATGCCCTCGCTCGGTTCCGCTCGCGACCCGGGTCGGTCGCGCGTCCCCGGAGGAGCGCCGGAATGCCGAACGGGCCGCCCGCGAAGGTCGCCATCGACCTGGTCGACACCCACTCCCACCTCGATGACCCGGCCTTCGACGCCGACCGGACCGATGCCATCGGACGGGCGCGGGCCGCCGGAGTTGGGACCATCGTGGTCGTCGGTTACCACAGTGGTATCTGGGAGCGTTCGAGCCGGATCGCGGCCTCGTTCGGTGGCGGTCTCGTCGCGCTCGGCGTCCACCCGCAGCACGCCGACGAGTTCGACGATACGACCATCGAACGGCTCCGGCTGGCCATCGCGTCGTCGGGAGCGGTCGCCGTCGGTGAGACGGGAATCGACCTGTTCCGCGACGGTCCTCCTGTGTCCGCTCAGCGACGGGCCTTTACTGCCCAACTCGCCCTCGCCGCTGAACTGGGTCTCCCGACGATCGTCCACCAGCGCGCCGCCGAGCAGGAGGTGCTCGGCGTGCTGGCCGGATCGGACCCGGGCCAGACGATCGTGCTGCACAGCTTCGACGCCGGGGTGGCGACCGCAACGTTCGCTCGCGAGCGCGGCTGGTACCTCGGCGTCGGTGGTCTCATGACGAGGACGGCATCCGGACCGATCCGCGAGATCGTCCGCGACTACCCGCTGGACCGGCTGGTCTTGGAGACGGACTCGCCCTACCTCGTGCCGACGGGCATCCGTGGCAGGCGAAACGAACCCGCCAACGTCGTGGCAGTCGCTGAGCGTCTCGCCGCGCTACGAGGGATGTCGCTCCCCGCACTGGCCGCCGCCACGACCGCGAACGCACGGCGCCTCTTCCCCGTCCGCCACGGCGCCGACGGTCACGCCCGCGCCGGGGGTCCACCGGCGGGGACGGACGGATGACGCGGGGCCCGTCCCAGGACGTGAAAACCGCCCCGAGCCGCTTCCATGATGCCGGGCAACGCCGCCGGTCGGTCCCTGACCACGTACCGTCAGGGTGCCGCCATGGCGCCCGTTGGAGGGACCCGACAGGACTCCCCCCGTGAGCGCTGCTCGCGGTGATCCGGTGTGTCCAGTCCGCCGACCCTGCCCGGAGTGCCGGCGCCGATCAACGGATCGACCCCACGACCCTCCCCTGCGATCTTCCCGCGACTCGAAGCCCGCCTAGGCCGACCGCAGGTTGTCGTCCCCTCGGCTAGGACAATGCCGGGGCGGCGTCCGCAGGCCCAACCGCAAGAACCATCGTCACACCGCCTCTAGCTATCTGATCAAGAACCTATGTCGGGACCCAGTATTAATCGGAATTCCTTCGCCATCGAATAGCCGCCGGACGCGAGCCGAGTGCCGTAGACCAACCATCCCCCGTTTCAGGCAACCGTTTCCGTCGATTATCGAAGGGATATGTCGTGCGTGGACGGCCTCGCAGTTGAAGGGTCGCGGACCGGGCCCGCCCCCTGCCGACAATGCCTCGATCTGCCGCCACGCCGTTATGTGCGACCTCGGGGATATGTCGTGCATGACGGCGCTCCACCTTCGGCCCCCTCACCCATCCGTGGGGCGGCTCGAGTGGGACGCAAGGCGCTGCGGACCTCCCCCAGTCGCCGGAACAGGTCCGGGGACGGATCCTTCCATCGACGGTGCCAAGTGAGTGCAACCCGATCTGTCGGACCGGCTCGACCGCCCGTACCGCACCCTCGCCTCTTTTCCGACCATCCCATCCGCGTGACGGGTCCCGGGTGCCGGTCACGGCGATCGTCACCACGTTGCCCCTGAGCCGGGAGACGCCATCCGTGTCGACCCGGTCTGGTCGCTAATCGCCCGTCGCCGCTACCC
>CADCWK010000177.1 GCA_902806375.1 uncultured Thermomicrobiales bacterium | reverse complement strand
GGATCCTGACGCCGAAGAAGAACAGGCCGAGGATCAGCGGGATGAGCAGGAAGCCGGCGTACTTGCGCAGGTATCGCCGCCGGACCGGGTCAGGCGTCAGGTAGCGGCCACCCTCGTTGTAGAGGAAGGTCGCGACGAAGAACCCGATGAGGAAGAGGACCAGGAACGCCGTCGAGAACGGGCCGAAGACCTCATCCGGTCCCGGCAGGTGCGTCAGGTAGTCCCACGACAACGGATTCGGCATATGGCAGACCCTGCGCTGGCGATCGCGTCCCCGCGGCCAGTCCGGCGGGGTAGGGCATCATACCCCTACCGCCGTCAGACCTGTTCGTAGAGCAGGGCTCGCTTGACTTCCTCGATGGCCCGGGTGACCTCGATCCCGCGGGGGCAGGCGTCCGTGCAGTTGAAGATGGTTCGGCAACGCCAGACGCCCGAGCCACTGTTGAGCACGCGCAGGCGCTGACTGGCACCCTGGTCGCGGCTGTCGAAGATGAACCGGTGGGCGTTGACGATGGCGGCCGGGCCGACGAAGTCGTCGCTGGTCCAGGTCACCGGGCAGGCCGTCGTGCAGGCAGCGCAGAGGATGCACTTGGTCGTGTCCTCGAACTGCTCGCGCTGGGCCGGAGACTGGCGTCGTTCACCGGCGCCACTGTGCTCGTCGGCGATGAGGTAGGGCTGGACCGACTTGTAGGCGTCAAAGAACTTGTTCATGTCGACGACGAGGTCCTTGACGACCTTGAAGCCGAGCAGCGGCTCGATGGTGATCTTGCTGGGCAGATCCTTCATCAGCAGCTTGCAGGCGAGGCGGTTGCGGCCATTGATCCGCATCGCGTCCGAGCCGCAGATCCCGTGGGCGCAGGACCGCCGGTAGGTCAGCGACCCGTCCTCGTCCCACTTGATCTGGTTGAGGACGTCCAGGACACGGTCCTTGGCGTCCGCCGTGACCTTGTACTCCTCGAAGTGCGGCTTGACGTCCTTCTCGGGGTTGTAGCGCTTGATTCGGAGGGTGTATTCCACCGGTGAGTTCCCTCGGGTCGACATGGACCCCTTCGCAGCCGTGGCAATGGCTGCCTAGTACTTGCGTTCCTTCGGCTCGAACTCGGTGATCGTGACCGGCTTCTTGGCGAGCTCCAGTCCCCCCGACGTCTTGTAGACCAGCGAGTGGGCCAGCCAGTTCTTGTCGTCGCGGGTCGTGAAGTCGCTCCGGTAGTGCGCGCCCCGGCTCTCCTGGCGGGCGAGGGCGCCGTGGATGGTCGCCTCGGCGCAGTCGAGGAGGCACCCGAGTTCCAGTGCCTCGGTGAGGTCGGTATTGAAGACCTTGCTCTTGTCCATGACGCTGGCGTAGGTGTAGGCGCCCTGTAGCTGGCGGATGGTCTCCTCGGCCCGGAGCAGGCTGGTCTCGCTCCGTTCGACCGAGACATCGGCCATCATCACCTTCTGCATTGTCGAGCGGATGTCGGAGATCCGCTCGCCCTTGCCGGACTTCGGTGCCGAGAGCAGCCGGTCGATCGACGCCTGGGCGACGTACTCGGGCTCGGGCGGGAGCGGGGCCCATTCCGCGTGCTCCAGCGAGGCGAGCATGTGCTTGCCGGCCCGCCGGCCGAACACGACCAGGTCGACCAGCGAGTTCGTCCCCAGGCGGTTGGCGCCGTGAACGGAGACACAGGCCGACTCACCGGCGCTGTAGAGGCCGGGTACCGGCGTCGCGTCGCGGTCCTGGATCACCTGCCCGTCGATGTTGGTCGGGAGGCCGCCCATCGCGTAGTGGGCCGTCGGCTGGACGGGGACCCCCTCGGTCTTGGGTTCGACGTCGAGGTACGTCCGGGCGAAGTCGGTGACGTCCGGGAGCTTCTCGTCGATCAACTCCGGCGGGAGGTGGGTCAGGTCGAGATGGACATAATCCTCCCCGTTGATCCCGCGCCCGGCCATGATCTCCTGGTGGATGAAGCGGGAGATCATGTCCCGCGGGGCGAGGTCCTTGAGGGTCGGGGCATAGCGGGCGCAGAACGCCTCGCCGTCCTTGTTCCGCAGGATGCCGCCCTCGCCGCGGGCCGCCTCCGAGAGGAGGATGCCCAGCCGGTACAGGCCGGTCGGATGGAACTGGTAGAACTCCATGTCCATGACCGGGACGCCGCGCCGGTACGTGATCGCCACACCGTCGCCCGTCCCGGCGATGGCGTTGGAGGTCACGCTCCAGACCCGGCCGTAGCCACCGGTCGCGATCAGGACCATCTTGGCGTGGATCACATGGATCTCGCCGGTCGACATCTCCATGGTCACGACACCGCAGCACTGGCCGTCCTCGGAGAAGAGGACGTCCATCAGGTGGTGCTCGTCGAAGAAGTTGAGCTGGTTCTTGATACCCTGCTGGTAGAGGGTCTGGATGATCATGTGGCCGGTGCGGTCGGCGGCATAGCACGCCCGGCGGACCGGTCCCTCGCCGTAGTTCCGGGTGTGACCGCCGAACCGGCGCTGGTCGATCCGTCCGTCGGGGGTCCGATTGAACGGGAGCCCCATGTGCTCGAGCTCGTAGACGGCGTCGATCGCCTCGCGCGCGAGGACCGCCGCGGCGTCCTGGTCGACGAGGTAGTCGCCGCCCTTGACCGTGTCGAACATGTGCCAGCGCCAGTGGTCTTCCTCGACGTTGCCGAGGGCCGCACTGATCCCGCCCTGGGCCGCTCCGGTGTGGGAACGCGGCGGATACAGCTTGCTGACGACCGCGACGTTGGCCTTGCCCGCCATCTGGATGGCCGCCATGAGGCCCGCCCCGCCGGCGCCCACGATGACCGCGTCGAATCGGTGATAGGCCACGTTCAACCCCCAGTCCACGCCCTGACACCCAACTGGCCAGGGGAGATCCTTCCCTGCAAGTGTAGGCGCTTTGGCCCCTCCGGGACAGCGACGGTCCGCCCCTGCTGCCCAAACCATGCTCCCCTGTGTCCGCTCCCGGGGCCCCGCGCTTTCGGCTCCCGGGCGGCGTGTTCTGACGACACAACTGCTAGACTATCGTGACCTGGAACGGTGCCCACGTTCCTCTGCACGAACGCCCTTTCCGGCGAACCACCATCGCCGCCAGGGCGTCGAAGCCCGCGAGGTTGACGTCCGTGCCGTTTGGTCGCGAACTCTCCGCCAGTCTCAAGCGTCAGTCGCGCCTGATCGCCGCCGAGGTCGTCGATGACACGCTGGCGATCAGTCGCATCCCCGCGCCGACGGGGGACGAGTTGCGCCGGTCACTGGCGGTGCGAGACCTGTTTCGACGCGACGACCCGGGCCGGCTGGTCTACCTCGACCAGGCGGGCAACGTCGTGACCCGCATCCCGGGCCGGCAACGCGATCGCTCGGTCCTCGTCGCGGCGCACCTTGACACGATCTTCGGTGCAGATGTGCCACACCTGCCCCGCCTGGAGGGTTCGCGGCTCGTCGGCCCGGGCGTCGGAGACAACGGCGTCGCTCTGGCGGCGATGATCGCCCTGCCACGGCTGTTCTCCCGGTGCCGGATCGTCCCGGCGTGCGACGTCGTCCTCATCGCCACCGTCGGCGAGGAAGGCTATGGCAACCTCCGCGGCATCACCGCCGCGCTGGATCTGAACCGGGAGGCGGCGGCCGTCATCGCCGTCGAGGGACACGGGCTGGGCCGGATCACCCATATCGCCGTCGGCAGCCGCCGCGTCGAGATCCGGATCGAGGGACCAGGGGGCCACAGCTGGGCGGACTACGGGCGACCGAGCGCGGTTCACGCGGCGGGTCGGCTGACAGCCCGGCTGGCCGAGATCCAGACCCCGGAGTGGCCCCGGACGACGCTGAACGTGGCCTCGATCACGGGCGGTTCGACGATCAACTCGATCGCGACGTCGGCCTCGCTCCAGGTCGAGATCCGGTCGATGGATGCCGGTATCCTTGAGTCGCTCCTCGGCGAGGTCGTGCGGCAGGTGAGACTGGTCGAGCGTGACGGGCTCCGGGTCACCATCGAGACGCTGGGTGTCCGGCCGGCCGGCGGCCTGCCGAGCGACCACCTCATCGTGCGACGGGCGCGATCGGTGCTGGCGTCACTGGGGACGCCGTCGGCGTCAGACGCGTCGAGTACCGACGCCAACGTCCCGATCGCCTGGGGGATCCCGGCCGTCTGTATCGGGATCAGCCATGGTGGCGACGCCCACACGCCGAATGAGTGGCTGGAGCGAGAACCGATCGCCACCGGGTTGACCCAACTGGGCCTGCTGGTGCGGACAGTCGCCGAGGACGTCGAGCGAGGCGACCTCCGCCGCATCCCCTGGAGCGGTCCCGACGCCAACCCGATGTCGGCGGCGTCGGACTAATAGGACGATCCGGCGGACTGGCAACCCGGCCCTGGCCCGAGACCCACCGCGTGACCCAAGGAACCCTGGAGACACTTTTGGCACATGAGTACGTCGCGATCGACATCGAAGCGACCGGGATGCAGGCCGGCCGGGATGAGATCCTCGAAGTCGGCCTGGTGACGTTCGACCTGGACGGCGACGAGGACACGTTCACGACGTTCGTTCGACCGGAACGGCCTGTCCCACTCGACATCGTCCGGTTGACCGGCATCGATGACGCGACGCTCGTCGGCGCGCCGCCCTTCGCCGATGTCGCCGCCACGATCCGCGACCTGGTCGGGACGCGCGATATCGTCGGCCACTCGATCCAGTTCGACGTCAACATGCTGAAGGGGGCGGGCCTGCCGATCGCCAACCGGCTGGTCGATACGTTCCAGCTGGCCTCCGTCATCCTGCCGGACCTGCCCGACTACAGCCTGACGACCGTCGCGGCGGCGCTTGGCGTCGCAACGGACGCCTCTCACCGCGCCCTCCATGACGCCATGGTCAGCGCCCGGGTGCTCCGGGCCCTTCTGGCGAGGCTCCAGAGTTACGACGCGATCACGCTCCAGCAGGTAGCGCAGTACGCCGACCTGGCCGGCTGGGCGACCGCCGCGGTGTTCACCGAGGCCGCCGACATCGCCCGGAGCGGGCGGCTCCCGGACAGCGGCCCACGCCGGGGGCCGCACGAGCTGGCGTTCATGACGCAGCGGGAACGGGTCGAGCCGCTCGAGCCGAGGGACAGCCAGCACCGGATCACCGAGTCGGAGATCGGCGCGGCCTTCGGTCCGTCCGGCTACGTCGGCCGCGCAGTCGACCGGTACGAGCACCGGCCGCAGCAGGAGTACATGGCCTGGAAGGTCGCCGAGGCGTTCAACCGGGGTGGCAACCTGATCGCCGAGGCGGGCACGGGGACGGGCAAGAGCATGGCGTACCTCCTGCCAGCGACCATGCACGCCCAGGAGCACGGGGAGACCGTGGTCATCTCGACCAACACGCTGGCCCTGCAGGACCAGCTGTTCCGCAAGGACATCCCCAAGCTGCAGGCGGCGATCGACTCCCTTGAGGGGGCCGCCGACGCCGAGCCACTGCGGGCCGTGACGGTCAAGGGGCGAGGCAACTACCTCTGCCTGCGGCGCTGGTTCGCGAGCGCCCAGCAGCCGGTCCAGGACGCCGCCGAGGCCGGGCTCCGGGCCAAGATCTCGCTCTGGCTAGGGGAGACCCAGACCGGCGACCGTGCGGAACTGCGCCTGTCGCCCTCGGAGGAGATCCGCTGGCGCCAGTACTCGGCCGACGACAATGCCTGCCAGCCGGGCCGCTGCGTCTTCCAGCAGCGCAACCAGTGCTTCCTCTTCCGTGCCCGGCGCGAGGCGGAGAGTGCCCACCTCGTGGTCGTCAACCACGCGCTGCTGCTGTCCGACAGCCTCTCCGGGGGAACCGTCCTGCCGGACTACCGCCGGCTCATCATCGACGAGGCCCATCACCTGGAGGACCAGGCGACGGTCCACTACGGCGTCAGCGCCAGCGAGCGCGAACTGACCACGCTCCTC
>CADCWK010000176.1 GCA_902806375.1 uncultured Thermomicrobiales bacterium | reverse complement strand
GCGCTGGTCGACCAGCTCAACCGCGGCGAGATCAGCCGCCGCCAGTTCCTCGCCCAGGGCGCCGCCCTCGGCGTCGGCCTGACGATGCTGAGCTGGTTCGTCCGCCATGTCCAGACAACCAGCGCCTACGCGCCGCACCCGCAGGACGTCGCGACGAGCGAGCCCCCTGCCGCCGGCATGGAGGGCAAGACTCGCGGTCAGGACGGCGAGCTCAAGGTCCTCCTCTGGCAGGCCGTTACCCAGCTCAACGCCCACGTCGCCAGCGGCACCAAGGACTTCATCGCCGCCGACATCATCAACGAGCCGCTGATGCGGTTCTTCCCGGATGGTTCGCTCTACCCGAACCTCCTGGCCGAGATCCCGACGGTCGAGAACGGCCAGTTGGCCGCAGACCTGAGCAGCGTTACCCTCACCCTCAGGGAGGGCGTCACCTGGTCGGACGGTGAGCCGTTCACGGCTGACGACGTCGTCTTCACCTGGGAGTGGATCACCAACCCGGAGAACAACTCCGTCCATCTCGACGTGTGGGGCGTCATCGCCGAGTGCGTCGCGGTCGACGACCTGACCGTCCAGATCACCTACACCGGGCCGAACCTGAACTGGTACGTGCCGATCACCAATGGCACCAACGGTCACATCCACCCACGTCACTGGGTCGAGGCTGGCAACGACATGAACGTGGTGCCCCTCGGGACCGGCCCGTTCGTGCTCGAGAGCTTCGCCCCGAACGACCAGGTCATCTACGCCGCCAACCCGAACTTCCGCGACCCGAACAAGCCGGCTTTCGCCCGCCTGAACCTCAAGGGTGGTGGTGAGGCCGCGACGGCCGCCCAGTCCGTCCTCCAGACCGGTGACTGGGACCACGCCTGGAACATGCAGGTCGAGCCGGAGGTCATCGAGGCAGCCCTCGAGGGCGGCCAGGGCGTGTTCCGGTCGATCCCGGGCACCTCGGTAGAGCGCCTCGCCTTCAACTTCTCGGATCCCGATGCCGTCGGCCCCGAGGGCCAGCGCTCCTGGTACGAGAACCCGCACCCGATCCTCAGTGACATTGCCGTTCGACAGGCCATCGCCCTCGCCGTGGACCGCGAACTGATCGCCACCCGGTTCTACGATCCCACCGGTGAGGGTGAGACCGCCGGCCGCAACATCCTGACGGGGATCCCGCCCGTCGAGTCCGAGAACACGACCAACGAGCAGGATCTCGACGCAGCGGCCCAGGTCCTCGAGGACGCCGGCTGGGTCATGAGTGGCGATGTCCGCGAGAAGGATGGCCTCCGGCTGGAGCTCCAGTACCAGACGACCATCAACTCCGTCCGCCAGAAGACCCAGCAGGTCGTCAAGCAGAACCTTGAGGGGATCGGCTTCTCGATCAACCTCACCCAGACCGACTCCGGCATCTTCTTCGACGGGGCGCCGGGTAACGAGCAGAACCTCAACCACTTCTACACCGACTTCCACATGTACACCAACAACCCGTCCAGCCCGACCCCGATCGAGTACATGGAGGCGTGGGCTGTCGAAGAGGATCGCAGCAACATCGCGCAGGCCGCCAACGGCTGGAATGGCTCCAACAACCAGCGTTACATCAACGACGAGTACAGCGCCATCATCGCGCGGCTGCGCAGCGGCGAGGTGACCGACATCGCTGAGGTCCGGCAGATGCTGATCCAGGCCAACGACATCCTGATCAACGACGTGGTGGTTGTGCCGCTGGTTCAGCGCGCCGCGGACAAGTACTGCCACCACAACACGCTGGTCCACGGCGATGAGGACAACGTCGCCGTCAGCGCGTTCGAGTTCAACCTCTGGAACGTGGCCAACTGGAACCGCAGCGCCCCGGTCGAGCGCTAGTCGCGGCCCCGATCCCTGGATCGGACCAGTTCGTCGATCAAACGAGACGGGCCGGGGTGGTGACACCCCGGCCCGTCTCGTTTGCCCGGTAGGGGGTAGCTTCACGCGGTGATCGCGATCCGGGTCACGAGTCCATCGTCGAGCGTGAAGGTCATCGTGCCCGGACCGTTGTAGCCCCTGCCGGTCACGTCGATGGTCACGACGTGCAGGTCGCCCGCCTGGCGATACCCGGTCACGGTGATCTGGTTGGCGGTGCCCATGTTCTCGGCATCGTTCCAACCCGCGATCGCGGCCCGCCCCGCGAATGATCGCCCCCAGTCGTCGATGATGGCGTGCTCCGCGAAGGCGCCGAGGAAGCGGGGACGATCGCGATCGTTGGTGCCGTCGATGACATCGGTGATCGCCGCCGGCAACTGCGGCTGTGACTGGCTCGATGGCTGGTCCATGGGAACTCCTTCTCTGGGAAGCGTCGTCTTCGAGACGGACCTCATCACGGGGCGCAGCGGCCACGCTCCGACCGGGCCTGGCTCCATGGCGACCGCCTGTCTGGCCTGTACGCGCCCTCTGCTCGTCGCCGGGGGGCGCATAGGTCACCGCTGCGAGCACTGCGCTTGCGTGCGGCTCGTGTCAGGCCCATGAGAGCGGGCCGGTGGTTCCCGTGTGACGGGCCCGTCGTCGCGTCGCAGCGCCGTGGACGACGGCACCGCCGACCTGCCTGGGCGATGCCCGGGCAGGACTGGACGGTGGACGTCGTCCCGGGTCAGAGGTTCTGGCCGCCCGAGACCTCGATGCGCTGGCCGGTGATCCAGCCACTCCCCTCGCCCAGCAGCGTCGCCACCGCCGCCCCGATGTCGTCCGGCAACCCGACCCGGCCCAGGGAGATGGTCCCGGCCAGCATCCGGTTGAGGTCCGCGTTGTCGCGTGCGTGGCCCCCGGCGAAGTCCGTCTCGATGACGCCCGGCGCGATCGTATTGACGGTGATCCGGCGGGTACCGAGTTCCTTGGCCTGGTACCGGGTCAGCACCTCGATGGCCCCCTTCGCCGCGGCGTAGGCCGAGTAGCCGGGGGTGGTGAAGCGGGTCAGCCCGGTCGAGACGTTGAGGATCCGCCCTCCGTCGACGATCAGTGGCAGGAGTGTCTGGGTGAGGAAGTACGGCCCCTTGAGCTGGACCCGGATCAGATCGTCGAACTGCTCCTCGGTCGTGTCGGCGAAGGGGGTGTAGACGCCGATGCCGGCGTTGTTGACGAGGAAGTCGGCGTCCGAACGGCCGAAGGTGTCGCGGAGCGTCGCGGTCAGGGTGGTAGCGAAGGCGGGGAAGGTAGAGGTGTCGCCGGTATCGAGCGGGAGCATCGCGGCCGGGACGCCGTGCGAGCGAATCTCGGCGGCGACGGCCTGGGCATCGGCCTCGCGGCTGCGGTAGGTACCGAGGATGGCGACGCCCTGGGCGGCGAGGTGGAGGGCCATGCTGCGGCCAAGGCCGCGGCTGGCTCCGGTAATGATCGCGATCTTGCTGGTCTGCGTGGTGTCGGTCATGGAGAGTTCCTGTCGTTCCTTGTACCGCGGCGGCTGATGGTTTCCCGGGGGCGTCTGTCTGACCCCCTCGGAAACGGCTGGTCGCCACGGGTCGCGATCGGTTGCGGTCGAGCGTCCTACAGGTTCTGGCCGCCGGAGACCTCGACCCGCTGACCGGTCATCCAGCCGAGGCCGTCGGAGAGAATCTCCGCCGTCGCCGCGCCGATATCGTCGGGCAGGCCCACCCGGCCGAGCGCGATCATCGCGGCGAACTCACGGTTGGCATCGGCGTTGTCACGGACCAGGCCGCCGCCGAAGTCGGTCTCGATCGCGCCCGGTGCGATCGTGTTGACCCGGATGCGGCGCGAACCCAGCTCGCGGGCCATGTAGCGCGACAACGTATCGACCGCGCTCTTGACGGCGGCATAGGCGCTGAAGCCCGGGTAGGCCGACTGGGTGAGACCGGACGAGAGGTTGAGGATCGCGCCGCCGTCCGCCATCAGCGGCAGCAGCCGCTGCGACAGGAAGAACGACCCCTTGAACTGGGAGTCGACGAGGCTGTCGAACTGCTCCTCGGTCGTCTCGGTGAACGGCGCGTAGACGCCGAAGCCGGCGTTGTTCACCAGGTAGTCGAAGTCGCTCCGGCCGAAGGTCTCCTGGAGGGCCGACGCGACCCGGTCGGCAAAGGCGGCAAAGGTCTCGCTGTGGGCCACGTCGAGTTGGAGCATCGTCGCCTTGACGCCTCGCTCACCGATCAGGCGGGCGACCTCACGCGCCTCGTCCTCGCGGCTGTGGTAGGTACCGACGATGCCGATGCCCTGGGCGGCGAGGTGGAGGGCCATGCTGCGGCCCAGCCCGCGGCTGGCTCCCGTGATGATCGCGATCTTCGTGTCTGGCTCCGTCATGGGTCGATGTCCCTCGCTATACCGGTCCGTTGTGACGCCCCGCCACCGGGGTGCCGATCAGGTGTCGTCTTCCGCATCGCCCGGACGCTGTCCAGGTGTGTTATCGAAGGAATCACACCAACGTTATCGATGGTATCACCGTCCAGTATCGATGTCAACGTATTGGCGTTTCCATTGATATCATGGTACCGTGTCGAGCATGATCGACCTCGTGCCCAGTACCAGAGAACGCATCATCACGGCGGCCATCGATCTCCTGACCAGCGGTGGCCGGCAGGCAGTCTCGACGAGAGCCGTCAGCGCGGCCGCCGGAGTCCAGCCACCGGCCATCTACCGCCAGTTCGGCGACATGCAGGGTCTGCTCGACGCCGTCGCGGACCGCGGGTTCGCCAGTTACATCGAGAGCAAGACCAACCGCGTGCGCGCCGACGACCCGGTCGACGATCTGCGCTCCGCCTGGGATCTCCATGTCTCATTCGGACTGGCCAATCCGGAGCTCTATGTCCTGATGTACGGTGATCCCCGGAGCGAATCGTCGCCCTCCGCGGCGTCCCGCGCGGCGGACATCCTGGACGACCTCGTGGAGCGCATCGCGAGAGCCGGGCGTCTGCGGACCGATGTGCGACGGGCTGCCGCGATGATCGGGGCCAGCGGCGTCGGGGTCACGCTCACGCTGCTGGCGCGACCGCCGGAGGACCAGGACCTCAGTGTCTCGGAGCTGACCCGGGAAGCGTTGCTGGCCGCCCTGACGGTGGATGCTCCGGGCGGGACGGCGGCGTTCGATTCTCCCGGTCGCCGTGTCGCGGCCCACTCGGTCGCGCTCCGGTCGGTCCTGCCGGAGGCGACGGGTGTTCTCACGCCCGGCGAGCGGACCCTGCTGGCGGAACTCCTCGATCGGCTCATCCGCACCGGGAGCTGATCGGATTCATCCCCGACGGGCTGAGCGATCCGGGCAGGACGTCGATGTCCGCTCCCGTCCGCGCCTGCACCCAAGCCTCCTCGGTGCGGAGCGGACTGGCCCCGGGGGATGGTGGCCCGACCGGAATTCCGCTTCTTCCTGACCCATCGCCGGGTCCACCCCGGTGCGACGCGTGCGCGGCAGGTGCCTGGTCCCATACGACTCACGTGCGGGCGCGGACATGGCACACCCGTTGCATGGTGCACCGTCACCGCACCGTCCAGACTCCCCGTCCGACCCGCCGCCGGGCGGAGCCAGACCAGGTATCACGATGTCCTCCATGGAAGACCGCCAACTGATCGCGCAGGCCGACGCCAGGAGCGCCGGCCTCCATTATGTCTCGGATACCGACCCCGGCATTACCCGGAAGCGGGCGGGCAAGGGCTGGAGTTACCGGGATCCGGACGGCGAGCTGATCCGGGACACGCCAACGCTGGGACGCATCCGGAAGATCGTCGTCCCGCCAGCCTGGCGGGACGTCTGGATCAGCCCGGACCCGCGCGGCCACCTCCAGGCGACCGGGCGGGACGAGCGGGGCCGCAAGCAGTACCGCTACCACGAGCGCTGGAACGAGGCCCGCGGTGAGACCAAGTACGAGCACACGATCGCCTTCGCCGAGTCCCTCCCCCGCCTCCGGGCCCGTGTCGCCCATGACCTCGCGACCCCGGGGCTGTCGCGCGACAAGGTCA
>CADCWK010000175.1 GCA_902806375.1 uncultured Thermomicrobiales bacterium | reverse complement strand
CACCGGACAGCGGGTCCCGCTTAGGGACTACCGCCGGCTCGTCGTCAGCGCGCTCGCGATCAGTATCTCGAGCGGCCTCACGCGCTGGGCCGTCCGCCGCCTGACCGGCGCCGACATTGCCCTGCTCGGACCATCACGCATCCGTCCCGCGATCCTCGGGCCCGGCATCGCGGCGCTGCTCGCCAGCCTGTACCTGTCCGACGAGGAATCCCGCGAAGGCTAGCGTCTGACGGGACATCCCGGCGGTACCTCCCGAGGGGACGGGCTTTGTGCGGCTCGTCCCCTCGGCATTCCCGCCGACGAGAGGTGGTCACCGACGCGCAGCGCGTCGCCTAGTGCGCGCCCGAACGCTCCTGCTCGGCCGCCTGGGCCGCGAACTGGACGGCCTGCCCGAACGTCGGGTACGAGTGGATCGTCTCGGCGATCGCGGCGACCGGCAGGTCGTGACGCATAGCGAGGACGATCTCGGCCAGCATCTCCCCGCCCCGCGCGGACAGGATGTGGCCACCGAGGATCCGGCCACTGGATCGTTCGACGACCAGCCGCACCATCCCCTCCCGCTGATCGGTCTCGATCGCCCTCGCCTGGTCGAACATATCGAGATCGGCGATCACGACGTCGTGGCCGGCCTCACGGGCCTCCCGCTCGGTCAGGCCGACTCGAGCCAGCTCAGGTTCGGTGAAGGTCACCCATGGGATGACCGCGCCGCTGATCGGAGCAGGGTCCCCTTCCCCCCGGATCTCCCGCAGGAGATTGGCGGCGAGCGCGTCCCCCTGGTAGTGGGCAACGTGCGTGAATCGCTCGGCCGTGGCGCAGTCTCCGACGGCCCAGATGTGGGGGGCAGACGTCCGCATGGCGTCGTCGACCTGGATCCCGGACTTCTCGTCGAAGGCGACCCCGGCCCGGTCGAGCCCGAGATCGACCACCGGCTTCCGTCCCGCCGCCAGCAGGATCATGTCGGCGGTGGCGACCTCATCCTCGGCGTCCGGGTCATCCCCGCTCGATCCGTACAGCACGTGTTCCGAGCCGCGACGCGCGATCCGCTTTACTCTCGTGCCTGTCCGGATCATGACCCCGTCGGACCGGAGCAGGTCGGCCAGCCGGGCAGTCAGCTCGGGTTCCTCCCTCGACATGATCTGATCCGAGGAGCCGACGATCGTGACCACGACACCCATCCGGGCGAACATCTGCGCGAACTCCGTCGCGATCGTCCCGCCGCCGATGATGGCTAGCCGTCGCGGCAGCGCCCCGATGTCGACGATCTCGACGTTGGTTTTTACGTTCGCCTCGTCCAGACCGGCGATGTCGGGGCGGACCTCTTCGGCGCCGGTCGCGATCACGAACCGCGGCGCCGTGATGCGGTCACCGCCGGGGCCAAGCTCGACGGTGTGCGGGTCGATGAAACGCGCCTCGGATTTGAACAGCGTGATGCCCTCGGCCCGGACGTTGGCGTCGCCATCGCCGCCCCGGATCGTGTCGATGACGTTGCGGACGCGGGACCGGATCGCGGTCCAGTCCGGCGCGGCGTCCGGGATGACGAGGCCGAGCCGCCCAGCCGTCCGGGCCCGGTGGAGGACATGCGCCGTCTCCAGCATCGTCTTGGTCGGATCGCACCCGGCGTTGAGGCAGGTCCCTCCGACCCGCCAGCGTTCGACCTGGGCGACCGAGAAACCCGCCCGATTGAGGGCCGAGGCGACACCCGTCCCCGCGCTGCCGGCGCCGATCACCACGATATCGAATGCGGTCGTCATGGGGTGATGCCTTCTCCGTTCGGGCTGTCAGCGTGGCGGGCCGTCCTCTGGCCCGACCCCGCGCCGCCCTCCGACGCAGGCCCAGGACGGGTCGCACCGATGATACCCAGCTGGGCCGTCCCACCCGGGACACGGTGCGACCGTGCACCATACCGGCTGGAGCGATGCGCGGCGCCGCCAGGCGAAGCCGAGTCTGACGACCCGATCCCGATACGATAGCGACACGCTGGACGGATCATGGGGACCGGCACCCGCCGCCCAGCCTTGCTCGCGTCGCCCCACTCCGGGCACCGCCCATCCGCGCGACCCACCCGACGGGCGGCATGCGCCGACTCATCTTCCCGGTCCCATCGTCGCCAGCCGCCGGTGCGCTGCCGTGCCGGGACCTGGACAGCTCGTAGGGCCCACGCGTGCCGGCTGGCCAACGCCTACGGGCGACCTGGATCCGATGTGTCGCTCGACGCCCGGTGCGTCCCGCACCGCCGGGTCACGGTTCCGGGCGGACTCCAGCAGTCAACGCCGGGGCGTCGTGGCCCTGAGAACCGTGAGTCCAAGCCCCCGGCCGGCATCCCGTCACGGGCGGCCATCGTCAGCCAGTCCCCGGCTGGGGTCTGTCCCCGATCACGTCCCGCGGATCAGCGTCCCGAATGTCTCGTCGCTGGCCGGGCGGCGGGCTTCACCAGCGCCCCGAGCGGCTCACGGGCTGGCATGCCCGGCCGGCGGGGATACTGCGGCGGCGTCTCAGCCGTCTTGCGGGTCACGACCAGTCGGGTCTCGCTGTCCGGGATCAGATCGGACGCCTCGACGCCGATTCCCACCATCCGGGCCGCGCGTCGTCCCACCGTCAGCTCCTCGTCCAGATCCAGCCCCTTGGGGAACAGACCGACGCCACCGATCCGGAGCAGCGGCGCCGCCATCTCGAACAGGGCCGCCAGTGACGACACGCCACGGGCAGTCACGAGGTCGAAGGCCCCCCGGTACCGGGGCAGCACTCCGATCTCCTCGGCGCGGGCGTGCATCGCGACGATGCCGTCCAGGCTTAGTCCGGCGATAACGGCCTCGAGGAACTGGACCTTCTTGCCAGTCGCCTCGACGAGTGTCACGTCGAGGTCGGGCAGGGCGATCTTGAGGGCGATCCCGGGGAAGCCGGCGCCCGTGCCGATGTCGACCATCCGGATCGGCTGCCCCTCCGTGCGCGGCCGGGCGACGGCCCGCAGCGGCTCGACCATCCGGAGCGCATCGAGGAACAGCCGGCGGTCGATCTGCGCCGGGTCCGTCACCGCAGTCAGATTGAAGCGCCCGTTCCACTCGATGAGCAGATCCCGGTACCTCGCGAACGCGTCGATCTGGTCGGGAGTGAGGCTACAGAACGGAGCGGCCAGCCCGGCCAACCCATGTGTGTCGTCGGTCATCTGTTCGCTGCTCGTCTCTTCACGCTCGGCATGGTGGGTCGATCCGGCACGAGTGGCCGGGTGGGCAAGGGATGCGCTCTATCCTACCCCGTTGGTCCCGTCACGCGGCACGGCGACCGTCGCAGGCAAACAATGCCTGACTCCCTCATACGAAACCCCTGCCGACGCATTGCGTTGAGATCGACAGATCGCGCACACTGACAACGATTGTCCGGACCGGTCGCCTTCCCGCTGCCCCGAGGAAAAGCATGTCGAGCGACTCCCACAACCGTGTGCCGAATCCCCCCTCCGTCGCCAGCGGGTCGAGGATCCAGCTGTCGCGCCGGCGGGCCATCTTCGGTGCGCTCGCGCTTGGAGTGTCGACCGCCGCTGCCCGCCCGGCCCTGGCCGTCGAGGGACCGGAGGAGATCGGCCTGCCTACGCCCGACACCGATTCAGGACCGGGCGGCACCGGCCAGGACGGAGGGGCTGGTTCCGACGGGAACACGCGACCGGAACCGGGAAACCAGACCCCGACCACCGCCATGGATCCGGTCACCATCGACGGGCGGACCTACACGGCCTACACCGAGACGTTCGTCAAGCAGGGGCAGTGGGACCTGTACACCTGCGAGTTCGACGTCGCGCACATGATCATGAAGACGTTCGGGGTCGAGACGACGCTCGATGAGTTGCTCGGGTACGTCGGGTTCGACAACCCGTTCCAGCCCTACGCCGAGCAGACACCGAGCGGGCTCGTGATCTACGGCGGGGACATCGGCGAAGCCTTCTGCGGCGACCTGACGTACAACACCTTCGCCAAGACCCGGGGCAGCGCGATCCGCCGGGCCTTCGAGGGTTTCGACTTCCCGGTCGAGACGGTCAGTAGCCGCTCTGGGGTCGAGCGGGGTCTCGGTGCCGGCAAGCTCATGTGGCTCAAGACCACCGTCGATTTCACCGCCTACGTCCCGACCCGCTGGCTGACGCCGGACGGGACGACCTATCCGACCGTCTACGACAACGACCACTGCGTGGCGGCCATCGGCTACGACGACGATGTCGTGGTCATCCGGGACGCCCTCGGACCGACCAACACGAACTGGGAACGCGGCTACGAGTACGAAGTCCCCTGGTCCGCATTCATGGACTGCTGGTCGTCCAGCGGGTACGACGGGCTCCTGATCTCACGGCCCTCCTAGCCGGCCGGTCGTGGTGACCCACGGGAGCCAGCCATGATCCCGCCACTGGATCCTATCGCCGTGGCCTTCGCCGCGGGGATCGACGCGGTCGTCGGATCGACTCCGGTCGGCGGGGGCCGGAGCGGTGCCTGGCTCTGGCGCCTGCACCGCCCCCCGGCCGGTCCCGATCTCCTGCTCCGGGCCTTTCCGCACTCCGGCCCCGCCGACGTCGAACGCGAGGCCGCGTTCCAGCGGCATGCGGCGGCTGGCGGCATCCCGGCGCCGGCCATCGAGTTCGTCGGTCCCATCGATGGTCTCCCCGTCATGGTGATGACGTGGGTCCCGGCGCCGACGATGGCGGAGGCGCTCATCGCCGACCCCGCCCGGGCCGACGAGCTCGGCCGACAGAGTGGCCGCACCCTCGCGGCGATCCATCGCCTGCCACCACTGGCCGACACGACCGCTGGCGGGACGCTCGGCCGCTGGCTGGCAGCGACCGACGACTGGTTGCGGGTCCTCGTGACCGACCCGTCCCGACCGGCCGTACCCATCCACGCCGACTACCATCCTTCCAACCTGCTGGCCGACGGGAGCGGCATCGTCGCCGTCCTCGACTGGACCAACGCGGCGGTCGGGCACCCGCTGATCGACCTGGGCCGGGCCTTCGCCTGCCTACGCTTCGGCGTCGCCGTGCATCCGGTGCCGGGGCGAAGCGACCTGATCGACCGCTGGTGGCGGGGACTGGTCCAGGGCTACGGCGGTACCGATCTGACGGTCGAGGAACTCGCGCCGTTCTTCGCCTTCGGGCTTGCCACGCTCGTCGCTGACCTCTCCCGGACGCCCGGCGCGAACCCTCCTGCCGGGGCGATGGCCGACCTGCGCTCGCAGCGCGACAGCTGGATGGACCTGGCGCACCATCGGAGCCGTGTCGCCGGGTGACCCGCCGTTCCGGCCCGAGGAGGGTCGGACGACACCAGTTCAGAGGGACGTATCGAGGGCCCGGCGGTTCGCACCCCGGAACACCGGGCACGGAATTCGCTACTATAGGTGCATGACGACGGAAGGACCTGACGCCACCCAGCACAGAACTGAGGACCCTCCGGGGCGGACGACGTGGTCCACCGACCGGTCGGAGAGCGACGAACACCGCCCAGACGGGTCCATCGGACGCGAACTCCCCGAACTCGCTCCCCCGGTGGTCGAACCGGTCTGCGGCCCGCCGGAGAGGAAGCCGGCCGGTCACCTCTACTACCGCAAGGAGAAGTTGCGGGGGGCCTGCTGGGAGTACCGGATCGAAGGCGGCTGGGTCCAGGTCCCCGGTACCAGCGGACAGCGCGACATCCTCCGCCACCGCTTTACCTTCTATCGGCCGCGCGAGTTCGAGATCCCGACCGCCACCGGCGTCGTCCGGATGGCCCGCGCTGGCGCCGAGCAGTGGTTCTTCCCCGACCGGTGGTATTCCCTCCTGCGGTTCATCAGCGTCGATGACCGGACGATTGGCTATTACGTCAACTTCTCCCACCCGCTACGCGAGATCAAGCCCGGCTACTACCACGACCTGGACCTGGAGCTCGACCTGTGGCTCAACCCAGACGGGAGCCCGACGGAACCCC
>CADCWK010000174.1 GCA_902806375.1 uncultured Thermomicrobiales bacterium | reverse complement strand
CATCGCCGCGGTCTTCTCGTCGGCGGGTGGGCCACCTGCGGGTTCGGCGACCGCGGCAGGCTCCGCCGGTGCGGTCCCATTGGCCGCGCCGCCGCCGAGCATCGCCAGCACCTCGCCGACGGTGACGACGTCGCCCTCCTGCTTGGCGATGCTGGACAGGACGCCGTCCTCGGTGGCGGTCACGTCGAGGTTGACCTTGTCGGTCTCCAGCTCGACGATCGTCTCGCCCCGGCTGACCTCGTCACCCTCGCCCTTGAGCCAGGTCCCCACGACCGCATCGACCAGGGACTCGCCGAGCGGTGGAACCCGGATCTCGACCGCCATGTCTGCTCCTCTATCCGTTCATCGTGCGGGCGCCGTTCGCGCCCCTCGCCCGCCATCTATGGCGGGCAGACCGTGTCGCGTCGTCGTCATTGTGCCGGACAGCAGGGGACCGGGCCAGAGCTGCCGGCCCGGTCCCCTGGCACCGACCGCCCTAGTCGTCTCCGACCGCGGCGGCAGCGCGCCTCACCACGCGCCGGCCGTTCTGGCGCCCGTTGCCGTTGCCGGCATGGCCCGCGGCTGCCGGCTCGGGGACGACCAGGGTCGCCGCCACGATCCGGCTCTGCTCGGTCGCGTGCATGTCGGCCGAGCCCTCGGCCGGGCTCGCCCGGTTGGGCCGGCCCACGTAGCGGACCGGCAGGGCGCCGTCGGTCAGTTCACGCAGCCGGGACTCCATGAAGGTCCACGCTCCCATGTTGCGTGGCTCCTCCTGCGCCCAGACGATCTCGGTCAGGTTGGGATACCGCTCGATCACGTCGGCGATGGCGCTGTACTGGAAGGGTGCCAGCTGCTCGACCCGGACGATGGCGACCTCGCTGGCGGTGGCCCGGTGCTCGCTGGCCTCCAGGTCCACCCAGATCCGGCCCGAGCAGAGCACCAGCCGGGTGACCTCCGCCCGCCGGTCGGCGGCCCTGGCGTCGTCCAGCACCGGCCGGAAGGTGCCCGAGGTGAAGTCGGCCAGCGGTGAGGCCGCCAGCGGGTGCCGGAGCAGGCTCTTGGGCGTCATGATGACCAGTGGCCGCCGGTCGATCTGCAGCAGCGCCGCCTGCCGTCGGAGGAGGTGGAAGTACTGCGCGGCCGTCGTGCAGTTGGCCACCCGGAGGTTGTCCCGCGCGACGAGCTGGAGGAACCGCTCCAGCCGGCCACTGGAATGCTCCGGCCCCTGCCCCTCGTAGCCGTGCGGCAGCAGCAGGACCAGCGAGGGCTCCTGTTGCCACTTCGCCCGCGCCGAGGTGAGGAACTGGTCGATCACGACCTGGGCGCCGTTGACGAAGTCGCCGAACTGCCCCTCCCAGAGCACGAGGGCCTCCGGGGCGTGGACGCTGTAGCCGTACTCGAAGCCGACGCAGGCGTTCTCCGACAGCGGACTGTTGTAGACCGCGAACGAAGCCCTGGCGTCCTGCAGATTGGCGAGGGCGTTGTAGGTCTCACCCGACGTGCTCTCGTGCAGCACGAGGTGGCGCTGGACGAACGTTCCGCGCTCGGCATCCTGCCCGGTGAGCCGGACGGGGATGCCGTCCGAGAGGATCCCGGCGAACGCCAGCGCCTCGCCGTTGGCCCAGTCCAGCCGACCGTCCGGTGAGTCGATCAGGTGGAGCCGCTTGTCGAGTTGCCGCCCGAGCTTGCTGACGGGCCGGAAACCCTCGGGCCAGGTGTGGAGCGCGGTGTGATAGGCGCGCAGCCGGTCCTCGCTGAGCGCGGTCTCGACCTCGATCCGGCTACCGGCGGCGAAGCTCTCCTCGTGCGGGGTGTTGGCGGTCCCCTCCGTGACGGATTTGCGCAACTCCGCCAGCCCGGCCAGCTGACTGGAGCGCATCGTTTCCGCCTCCTCGGCGGAGACGATGCCCTCCGCGGCCAGCGCCGCCGCCCACTGGGCGCGGACCGTCGGCAGCTTCTGGACACGGCCGTACATCAGCGGTTGCGTGAAGGTCGGATCGTCGCCCTCGTTGTGCCCCCACCGGCGGTAACCGACGATGTCGATCAGGACATCCTTGTCGAAGGCCTGCCGGTACTCCAGCGCGATGCGGGCCGCGATCAGGCAGGCTTCGGGATTGTCAGCCGAGACATGGAAGATCGGGATCTCGAAGCCCTTGGCGAGATCGCCGGCGTAGAGGGTCGAGCGCGAGTCGTCGATGTCGGTCGTGTACCCGATCTGGTTGTTGACGATGATGTGGACGGTCCCGCCGACGGTGTACCCCTTCAGGCCGGACAGATTGAGCGTCTCGGCGACGACTCCCTGGCCGGGGAAGGCCGCGTCGCCATGGAGCAGGATCGCCATGCTGGCGCTGTCGTCCCGGACAGGGACGCCGGGCTGGTCGCGCCGGTCCTGCGAAGCGCGCGCCATCCCCACGACGATGGGGTTGACGGCCTCGAGGTGGCTGGGGTTCGGGGCGAGGACCAGCGGGATGTTGGTCACCAGGCCGGTCGCGTTGTCGACCGCGAGCTTGGCGCCAAGGTGGTACTTCACGTCCCCGGTGACGTCATCGGCGTGGTCGTTGCCGGTGATCTCGTCCCCGGCCTCGAGCGTGTCCGGCGCGGTCGGCTGCTTGCCCTTGCCGCCCTCGAAGGCGGCGATGATCGCCTCATACGGCTTGCCCAGGACATGGGTCAGGACATTCAGCCGGCCGCGGTGCGCCATCCCCAGGACGACCTCGCGGGTCCCGTTGGCGGCCGCGTCGACGATGATCTCGTCGAGGACGGGGATCAGGATGTCGCTGCCCTCGATCGAGAAGCGCTTCTGGCCCGGGTAGGTCTGATGGAGGAAGGTCTCGAACGCCTCGACCTGGGTCAGCCGCTCGAGCACGGCGCGCTTGCGGTCGGCGTCGAGGATGTCCGCGAAGCGGTCGTGCTCGATCGCGTCACGCAGCCAGGCCCGCTCGGCGGGCTCCTGGATGTGGTCCAGGTCGAAGCCGATCGCCCCGCCGTACGTCTTCCGGAGATGAGCGATCGCCTCGGCGGCCGTCGCCACGCTCTCAGCGGCCGGACCACCGACGGCCGCGGCGGGGATGGCGGCGAGATCGGCGTCCGTCAGGCCGTAATGCGCGGCGTCGAGCTCGGGGGAGCCGTACGGCGGTGTCCCGAGCGGATCGAGCGGGACGGACAGGTGGCCGAGGTCGCGAATGGCGCTGGCCAGCCGGGCGACCCCGACGATCTTGGTCACGTCGGCCGCCGGACCGGCGGGTGCGACCGCGGCGGGTGGGGCGGCGACGGTCGCCGTTCCCGGCGGACCGTCAGCCAGGCGAGCCAGTTCCCCCGGGTCGATCGTGTCGAAGAAGGCACGGGTATCCGGGTCGACGGTGGCCGGATCGTCGGCGTACCGCTCGTAGAGGTCGAGGACGTACCCGGCGTTCGGGCCGAAGAAGCGTGTCCGCAAATCCGTGGCTGGCATGCTCATCGCTGCCCCATCGGCTCCTTGGGCGTGCCCGTCGTCGCCGCATCGCTGAGGCGGACCGACCTGGCTCATGCCCCGGTGGACGACCCGGACCGCGCCGGCCAAAAGGGGTCGGCGCTGACCCACGTCGCGTTCGAGTGGACCCATGTTCGAGACCGGCGCCGTAGTCCACACCACCCGATGGGTGACCCGGACGACGCACGAAACCGGCTCCGGGATGGGCCCGGTCGCGGGGATCATTCTAGCACGCAGCGCACCACGAAACGGCCAGAACCCGCTCCCGGGGCCAGACGGGATGCCCGGGCGTTCCCGTCAAAGTGACCTGTCGCCGGGCGTTTCGACCGGTGGGCCGGTCTCCCCGGCGGTCCGGGCACCGGGAGCGGACTGGCCGTGCCATGCATCTTGATGGCGGACTCGGGCGTACACCGGGCAGACGCCTCGTCGCGGACGACCCGCCCGTCCCCGGCGACCCAGCCGCGACCGCCACGCTGCTCCGGCAGCCGGACCGCCCCCGTCAGGACCGCGCGATGCCCCGCTCCCTCCGTCCTGTCGACGCCACGCCAATCCGAGCGGCCGGGTTCGCCAAGGTCGTCCGGACCTACGAGGCGCCCGTGTCCCGCTACCTGGTCCGCATCGTCGGTGACGCGGAGCTGGCCCGCGATCTCGCCCAGGCCACGTCCCTGTCGGCGTTCCGGGCCTGGCCCGACCCGGACCCGGCGTATCCTGGCGCCTGGCCGGACCGGATCGCGACCGACCACGCTCCCACGTGTCTGCACCGTCGCAAGGGCATCCGCTGGGTGCCACTGTCCCGGCTCGCCCGGCGCGACCGGGAGGCCCCGACGGCCGACCCCGTCAGCCCGGACCCCCTGTTCGCGAGCGGGGCCGTGGCCGTGGCCGTCGACGGCATCGTCGGGGCCGACGCGATCGACGCCATTCTCGACGCGATGGACCCACGCGACTGGGCGACGCTGCTGCTCCACGCCGCGGGATGCTCCGGTGCCGAGATCGGGCAGCGCCTGGGCAGCAGTCCGGCGAGCGCGCGGACCCGTCTCAGCCACACCCGCGCCCGGTTTCGCGAGGAGTACGGCCGCCTCGCCGTCCTGTCCGCCCCGAGCGGTCGCGAACGGCCAGCGGGCATGAGCGGCGCCGTGACGACGGGACGGGCGGGCGCGCCGGTGATGGGCGTGACGCGATGAGCTGGCGACGACGGCCCGGGACCGATGCCGTACCATGCAGGCCCGAAGACGCGCCCAAGCGGCACCGGGAACCAGCCCGTCCGGCCAGTCCGGGAGACACCGGACCGGCACCTCCCGGCAGCATGACGAAGGGACTGCCATTGTCCAACCGTCCGCGCCCCTCCGGTCCGACGTCCGTCGCCCTGGCCGCCCGGCTCGTCCTCGGCACGGTGCTCGCCGTGCTGATCAGCGGACCAGGGACGGCCGCGTTCGCGCCACCGGGGCCGCCAGGCGCGCCGGCCGGCGTCGTCGCCCAGGCCAGCGATCCGGCCGGCGAACAGATAGGCCCCCGCCTCCAGCCCGTCGGCAACGGCGACATGATCGGCAGTCCCGACCAGGCAGGCGTCGGAGCCGGTCCGGACCGGGGCACATGGTGGCGGATCGTGTCCGGAGCCGCCCTGGCGGTTATCGTCCTGATCGCCCTGATCCAGCGCCGCCAGTCCCCGGCGCGGACCCGCGGCATCGGCCCGCGCCGCTCGGGCCGTCCGGGTGACCGGAACCCCGTCGGCCGGTAGCCCGTCCGCTCGAACGCCCCGAGGGTCAACCGGACGGACCCGGCCCAGCCCGCTACTGGCCGACGGGCGTCGCGACCGGTGTCCCGGCTGGCGTCGCGACCGGCGTCCCGGCCGGCGACGCGGGCGCACCGGGGTACCAGGCGGCCGCAAGGTCGAGGTCGGCGGGGATCAGCCCGTTGCCCGCCAGCCAGCCGCCGAACGCGGTCCAGCGCTCCGCCGACTGCGTCCCGAACTGGCCACTGGCGTCCAGCCAGGTCGAGGCGCTGAGCGGGATCGCCTGCGTCTCGAGCTCGACGTCGAGGTCCGGGGAGGCGGCGGACAGGGCCGCCAGCGCGGCGGCGGGGTCGGCCGCCGCCGCGACGTAGCCCGCGCCCATCGCCGAGACCAGCGCCGTGACGAGCTCGGGCCGGGTAGCGACGGTCTCCTCGCTGGCGACCAGCACGAGCTCGTAGAACGGCGGCACACCCCACTCCTCGAACCGGATCAGCGAGACGTCGTAGCCCTCCCGGTCGGCGATCAGCGTCTCGTGGTTCCAGTAGACGCCCGTCACCGCGTCGACCCGGCCGGACGCGATCGCCGGCAGCAGGTCGTAGCCGACGTTGACGATCTCGACGTCCGCCAGCGCGACGCCGTCCACCGCCAGGATCGTCGAGAGCAGGGCCTCGTCGCTGGCGAGCCCGCTGGAGCCGATCGACCGGCCGCGCAGATCGGCCGGCCGGGTGATGCCGCGCTCGGTCAGGGTCATCATGACGAGCAGCGGCA
>CADCWK010000173.1:5670-5956 GCA_902806375.1 uncultured Thermomicrobiales bacterium | reverse complement strand
TTGAAGGCCGCGTTCGGCTGCGCAAGGGTCACCACGACGGTCGTCGGGTCCGGAGCCTCCACCGAGGTCACGATGCCCTCGAACGCACCGGCCGAGATGGACGCGTTGGCCGGATCCATGATCCAGTCCATCGTGTACTTGACGTCGGCCGAGGTGAAGGGGTCACCGTTGGAGAAGGTGACGTCCTCGCGGAGCGTGATGGTGTACGTAAGGCCGTCCGTGCTGACCTGGGGCAGCTCGGTCGCCAGGACGGGCTGGAATTCCAGGTTCTCGTCGAGCTCGACCC
>CADCWK010000173.1:0-5660 GCA_902806375.1 uncultured Thermomicrobiales bacterium | reverse complement strand
AACGGTGGCGCTGGCGTCCTCGGGGCTGAGACCGGGGATGTCCTGGTGGCCGGTCAGGCGGAGGACACCGCCCGTGACCGGCGTGCCGTCCTGGAAGCGGGCGCCGATCTCCGGGCCGCGAACGAGGCTGGCGGAGGTGATCCCGCCCCCCATGGCCAATGCCGCCGCGCCGGCGCCGGCGGCACCGACGCCCCGGAGGATGTTCCGGCGGCTGACGGCGGACCGCAGGAGGTGCTGGGTCGTCTGGTTCAGGTCACGCATGGTGCTCTCCCTCGAGTATCCGTTCGGTTGTTCGCATCGACGCGATCCGTGGCGCTCTGACGCTGTCCTCGCTCCAGAGCCGCTATCGGTGCATCAGGTCCAGAACGCGAGGTTCCGTCGACTTCATGATGCCACGCGACAGAGTCGGGCAGGAGACACGACACATTGGGCGTCAACAGACACGGTCGATAGCCGGGATTGTGGCATAGGCTGCGACAACCGGCTACACATTTCACACAAGTGCCCAGATCGTCCCCCGCAAAAAACGCGCGACTCCTTCCGGTAGATGGTTCTCCTTACTGGCCGCCCCGGGTGTGCAGCCCGTGCCCGCACCGCCCCCGGTCAGTTGAACCCGGCGCTGGCTCGGTCGCGACCCCGCGACTTGTCATCGCGGCTGAACGGCCGCGCGGCGCCCTTCCCCGGCCCGGTCCGGGACTTCGATCGTGCTACATTTGCGGCACCCAGTTCCCCGAGCCGATCGTCGTTCGGGCTGCCCGTCGCACCGGCGCGGCCTGCCGCCCATCGGAGATCCCCCTGCCATGACTGTGCTCGTCCAGGCTGCCCAGATCCACCTCGCCCACGGCGGCAACCGGCTGTTCGAGGGCGTCACGCTCTCGATCCGGACCGGAGACCGGCTGGCGATCGTCGGCGAGAACGGCGCCGGCAAGAGCACCCTGCTCCGGATCATCGCGCGCCAGATCGAACCCGACCGGGGCACGGTGGTCACCCACCCCGGTCTCTCCGTCGGGATGCTGGACCAGCACGCCTCCTTCGACTCGTCTCTCTCCGTCCGCGCCGTCGTCGCCGAGGCACTCGGCAACGCCCAGGCCCTGGAGTCGCGGCTGGACGCGATCGCCGTCGCGATGGCCGATGCCGACGACGAGACGCTGACCGCCCTCCTCGACGAGCAGGGCGCGATCCTCGCCCGGCTCGACAGCAGCGCCGTCGACCAGGACGCCACCCGCGCTAACGAGATCCTGGCCGGGCTCCGCCTGCCGGAGTCGCGCTGGGAGACGCCGCTGGGCACGCTGTCCGGCGGGGAGCGGCGGCTGGTCGCGCTGGCCCGGCTGCTTGCCGAGGCGCCACGCCTGCTGCTGCTGGACGAGCCGGACAACCACCTCGACGACGAGGCCCGGTCGTGGCTGGAGCGCGAGATCGTCCGGCACGACGGCGCCGTCGCCCTCGTCACCCACGACCGCTACCTCGTCGACCAGGTCGCGACCGGCATCCTGGAGGTCGAGGACGGCCAGCTCTCGACCTGGCCGGGCAACTACACCGCCTACCGGACCGAGAAGCGGACCCGTATCCTCCGGCAGCACCAGCTCCGGACCAACGAGCTGCGCGAGTACCAGAAGCTCAAGGAGAGCTCCGAGGCGCTGACCCAGTGGGCCCGGCAGAACCCGAAGTTCGCGACCCGGGCGGAGAACCAGCGCCGCAAGGTCGAGATCGAGGCCGCCCGGCTGGAGGCGACGGCCCCGCCCCCGGTCGACCGCCGGCGGATCGGGGTCGCCTTCGACACCGAGCGTGGCTCGACCAAGGTGCTCGAACTGGCCGGGCTGACCAAGCGCTACGGCGACCGGACGATCTACCGGCCGTTCGACCTCATCGTCCGCCACGGGGAGCGGGTGGGGCTGGTCGGGCCGAACGGGGCCGGCAAGACGACGCTGATCCGGATGCTGATGGGCCAGGAGCCCGCCGATGGCGGCAGCATCCGGTTCGGCCCGAGCATCACGACCGGCTACTTCGCCCAGGAGCAGGAGACGCTCGACAGCCGCCAGACGCCGCTCGGGCTGGTCCGGGCCAGCGCTGCGTACGACGAGCACCGTGCCCGCGGCTTCCTCGCCAATCTCGGCTTCGACGCGATCTCGGCCGAGACGCCGATCGCCCGGCTGAGCGGCGGTGAGCGCAGCCGGTTGCTGTTCGGGACGCTCGTGCTGTCCGGGGCCAACTTCATGATCCTCGACGAGCCGACCAACAATCTCGACATCGCCTCGATCGAGGTGCTGGAGGAGGCGCTGGCCGGCTACGAGGGGACGCTCCTGACGGTCTCCCACGACCGCTACTTCCTCGACCGCGTCTGCGACCGGATCGTCGAGGTCCGCGACGGCATCGTCTACGACTACTCCGGCTCCTACGCCGAGTACGACCGCGTCCGGTCCGGCGGCGGGTCGGGCACGCGGCTCACCTACCCGGACCCGGTCGTCCCCCAGCCGGCGCCGGTCGGACGACGGGGCAAGCGGCGCGAAGCGGCTGCCAGCCCCCGATAGCCAGCGTCCGGGATCAGGAGACGCGAGGTGGCTCCGCGCCTCGAGCCGGGGCCGCCTGCGCGCTCCCCGGTCATGGAATACTGCCCCGGGGCGGCTGGCTTCCCTGACCAGGGCGTCCTCCGGGCGCCCGGGACCGGCGGCGGCAGGACGCCCCGCTCCGGTGTTCTCGCTTCGTCCCCTCGTCCCGGCATCCTCTCGACCCGCACCGGAAAGGACCACGATGTACGTGCGCATGACGACCAACACGATCGAGCGCGGCAAGGCGGCCGACCTGCGCCAGGTGATCCAGGAGATGACGCTGCATCGCGAGCAGGGCGGTTACGTGCCCGTCGAGTGGCTCACCAGCATGACCGGTCGTCCGGACGAACTCGTCTCGGTCCAGCGATACGAGCGGCTCGCCGACTACGAAGCGGGGCTGGAGCGGATCGCCGGCGACCCGGTCTATGTCGCGCTCCTCGGACGGCTCAAGGACTGCACGGTGCCGGGCGTCGGGGACATCCAGTTGCTGCGGACCTTCGGATAGCACGACCGGAGGCGGGGCTGGCGGCCCCTCCCCTTCGGCCCTGCCTGGAGCTACCGCCAGGCGAGATCTGGTCCTGACCGGGTCCGCGGACCGGGGCAGAGAACGATACGGTCGGTCCGGTCGCCGGCCTGGAACAGCGGGGACCACCATGTCGTCACCAGAGCCCGTCTCGCTCCAGACCGTCCGGGGCATCGTCTCGTCGGAGCCGATCCACCGGGCGCTGGCCCACGAGCATCTCTTCGTCGACTTCCAGCCCGCCGATCATCCCGGTTACATGGATGTCGACTGGGGCACCGTCCGGGGCGCGGCGATCAACCGGCTACGGGAACTGCAGGCGCAGGGCGTGGACCTGCTGGTCGACTGGACGACGCTCGGGGTCGGCCGCAACGTCGCGCTCCTGCGGGACGTCTCCGGGGCGACGGGGCTCCACATCGTCTGTCCCACCGGGATCTACCTCGCCAAGCGTCCGCCGGGCTACGTTGCCCTGACCGTCGCGGAGCTGGCCAGCCGGTTCGTCAGCGAGCTGACCGAGGGGATCGACGGGAGCGGCGTCCGGGCCGGATTCGTCAAGATCGCGACGTCGGACGATGGCCCGACGCCGGACGAGACCACAGTCCACCGTGCCGCCGCCATCGCGGCCCGCGAGACGGGCGCCGCGATCGGCCTCCATAGCCCGCTGGCTGGGCCGCTGGATCGCGTCAGCGAGACGCTCATCGCCGAGGGGTTCCCCCTCGAGCGCCTGGTGTGGGCTCACGCGCAGCGGTCAGCGCCGGAGGACCACGCCCGGTATGCGGCCGAGGGGGTGATCGTCCAGTTCGACAGCTTCAGCAGCCGGAGCGGGAGCGACGCCGGTCCACCGTCGCTGGCCGAGCGGTCGCTGGACGCCATCGGCCGGCTGATCGATGCCGGGCATCTCCACCAGGTGCTCGTCTCGGACGACGCGACCGTCGTCTGCAACCCGCCGACGACGCAGTACGGCTACGATGCGACCGCGGTCATGCGCACCGTCAAGCCGGCCCTGCGGGAACGCTTCGGCGACCGGGCGACCCGGGCGATCCTGCGGGACAACGTCATCTCGGCGTTCCGGTGGCCGGCGGGTTCGGCGTGAGGTCACCCGCGACCACCCGCGCAAGGGGGAGCCCATGCTGACGCTCGTCACCTCCACGGTGATCCCCTCATCACCGCTCGGGCCGGAGTACGCGCTGCGGACCGTGACGGCAGACGACATCCCGGCCCTGGCCCGGCTCTATTTCGTCGCCTACGACACCGGCGACGCGGCCACGTCGATCGAGGAAGCGCGGGACGACATGGAGGCCAGTTTCGCCGGAGACTACGGGGCGCTGTGGCCCGCAGCCTCCCCTGTGATCGTGACCGGGAGCCGGATCGTCGCGGCGGCGCTCACGGTCCACCGGGCTCCGTGGCCGGATGCACCGACGGGTGCGTTCATCATCGAGCTCTTCACCGACCGGACCCACCGGCGGCGCGGACTGGCGACGGCTCTCCTCGCCCACGTCACCGGAACGGCCCTGGTCGCTGGCCACGCCACCGTCGGGTTGCGGGTGAGCGAGGACAATGCGGCGGCGCGGAGCCTCTACGGGTCCCTGGGCTTCCGGCCGCCGGTCTCCGGGGGCGCCGGCCTGGCGGCACGAGGGACAGGGAGTATCGACCGATGACCGAGGATGGCAAGCTGGTCCGGGACCGGATCCCGGAGATCATCGCGGCCCACGGTGGCCGCTGTGAGATCACCCATGTGGAACCGGGAAGGCGCCAGCTCCGGCTGACGGACAAGCTGGCCGAGGAGTGCGCGGAGTTCCGGGAGAGCGGCGAGATCGAGGAGCTGGTCGATGTCGTCGAGGTCGTCCACGCGCTTATCGCCGCATACGGGCTGACCTGGGAGGTGTTCGAGGCGATGCGGCTGGCCAAGCGGGAAGCCCGGGGCGGCTTCGACGGTGGTGTGATTCTGATCAGTACGTCGCGACACTGACCGTCCACGCCAATATGGTTAACGACGGTTTATGACAGGACATCGAATTGGCAGTTAGAAATGGGCGGGGGATTTTCGTCCCCCGCCCATTTCTTGCTGCTAGCCGAAGGCCTCATTTACTCGACCCGCAAGCGGCGAGGCGGCCCTACTCTTTACACGAGGACGAGGATATCGCCGGTGCTAAGGAGGACAACTCCAAGAACATCGTCCAACTCAACATTCAGCCCATTGAGGATGTTGACGTCCACGTCCCCAATGTCGACAACGTCGATGATCTCAACGTTGTTGTTGTTCAAGAAGTTGTTGAGGATGGGACTGTTGTTCAGGATGTTGTTGAGCGCCGTCAGGTTGTTGAATGAGTCGTTGATATCGACCGTGACAACCTCAACGTTGGTGTCGTTGAAGTTCAGGGTGTCTGCTACTTGGACGACCGCTGCCACGAGGCCCCGGGCGCCACCCTGCTGCCCCCGGTTGCCATCCTGAGCAAGAGCCGGTACGGCGGTGCCGCCCAGAAGGGCGAGCGCGAGGGCGGCCGCTGCGATCCGCTGCTTGATGTTCATCTCCATGGAGATGTTCCTTTCGTGGAGACCTTCGCCTCTTCAGACCCACCCGAGTGATGGATCGT
>CADCWK010000172.1 GCA_902806375.1 uncultured Thermomicrobiales bacterium | reverse complement strand
CTCGCGCGACTCGCCCGAATGAGCCGAACGCCCAGCATCCGCCAATGGCCCGCTCTGCCCGGAGGATACCGGTGGATACGCTGATCCTGATCCATGACCGCCTGTCCAACGCCGTCATCTTCTTCATGCTGGTCGTCGGCGCGTGGGGCTTCGTGTCGTACCTCCGTGGGGAAGAGCTCGCCGGGAGTCTCGGTGGCTCGTTCGTCATCGGCCAGGGACTCCTCATGGTGCAGGCAGCACTCGGCGTGGTCCTGCTCGTCCAGGGCGGCAGAGCGCTCGAATCGTTGCATTATGTCTACGGGACAGTGATGATCCTGCTCCTGCCCTTTGCCTACACCTTCGTCCGCGACCGGTACCCACGCCCGGGCCTCCTCCTCTGCAGTACCGCCGCCCTCTTCATCGGCGCCCTGGCGTTTCGCGCCATCGTCACTGGCGGCTAGCCAGCGGGCGAGGCGGCGCAGATCACCGTGGCGATGGTGACTGGCCGCCGGTGGTTCCAACGCATATTGATGATTTTCTCATGATTTACGCAAAGTATTGACACTCTATCGACAGGGCCCGTACAATCCGTTCGTACGGGCAGTCAGGCCGAATCGCGTTGTTGCTGCCCACCACCCCGTGCTCTCGCAACCGATCGTTCGCTGTCACACAGGCGTCCAACAGGAGGGCCGGCCGTGGAAGCCGAGGTTCGCGACGACCGGGAGGTCGTCGACCAGGCGTTGCAACTGGTCTACAGCCAGTACCATCGCCTGGCGATGCAACTCTCACCGGAATCCTTCCAGAAGATCTCGATGGAAGACCTCCGGACCGGTCAGTTCGGTCGTGATCTCGCTCGTCTGTCATTGATGGCACACGGCAAGGTGCGTGAAGAGAAAGAGAACGTCCTCGAAGCGATCGAGTCGGTCCTCCAGCTCCTGTTCTGGCCGATCGGCGCGGAGGACTACTCCGTGCCGAGATCGTTCTGGGACTCCGATCTGGGCCGGATCCTGGCGCAGGCCAAGTACCGGGCCTACGAGCCGAGCGAACTCATCAGCATCGGGAACGCCGCCCAGGCACTGGGCGTGACCCGCCCGACGATCTACCGCTGGATGGACGAGCGCTCGCTGGACTACGTCCGGGATGAGATGAGTGGCCGGACGTTCGTCGTCCGCCGCGACATCGACAACCGGAAGCGCGTCGAGGTCGAACTCGACGCCCCCTGACCCCCGGGCACCGGCGGCACCGATGGATGAGGCGGCCGATCCCGGGATCGGCCGCCTCATCCGTTTTCGGGGCTGCACTGGTTGTCGGGCAGTCATCCCATCGTTCGCATCGACCGGGCGGCACGAGGGAGGGTCTGGCGCTACAGCCTGACCAGGCGCGACCCACGGAGCACCGCGACGGGCCGCCCCTCCCGCAGGTACCAGCGTGGAACCCGGTGCGAGATGCCGGTCACGATCTCGTAGTTGATCGTCCCGGTCAGGGTCGCGACATCGGCGAGCGTCGGTCCCGGACCGGTGCCGTCGCCGAAGACGACGACCGGGTCGCCGCTCGCCACGTCGGTTCCGGGGCACGCCACCACGGTCTGGTCCATACAGACCCGGCCCCGGATCGGCGCCCGCTGCCCGGCGATGGCGACCCACCCCTTGCCAGAGAGCCCGCGTCGCAGCCCGTCGGCGTAGCCGATGGGAAGGAGCGCCACATTCTCCGGTCCCGTGGCGGTGTACGTCCGCCCGTAGCTCACCGTATCGCCCGGTGCCAGGGTCCGGACCTGGGCGACGCGGGTCCGGAGCGTGAGCGCGGGACGCATACCGTCCGGGAGCGGGACCGTATCGTCGGGTCGCAAGCCATACAGACCGATCCCCAGCCTCACCACGCGCTGTCCCGGAACGGACAGGCGGACGGTCCCGGCCGTATTGGAGCAGTGGACCAACCCGGGATCGATACCCGCGTCGTGGAGGGCATCGACCACGGACTGGAAGCGGTCGATCTGGTCGGCGGTGAAGCCGAGATCCGGTCCATCCGCATCGGCGAAATGGGTGAAGACGCCCGTCAGCCGGACCGCGCCGGCCGCATCGATCCGCCGGCAGAGGTCGACCACATCGCCAGGTGCGGCTCCATACCGGCGCATCCCCGTATCGACCTTGACCTGTACATCCGCCCGGACCCCGGCGCTCGTCGCAGCCGTCGCGATGGCGTCGATCTGCTCGGTCGCCGCGAGCGTCAGCGTCAGGCGATGCCGGATCGCGTCGCCGGACTCGGACTGCCCGGCGGGGCCGAGCACGAGGACGGGTGCCTCGATCCCGGCATCGCGGAGTTCGATCCCTTCGTCGACGGTGGCGACGGCCAACATGGTCGCGCCGGCGGCGACAGCGGTCTCGGCGACCATGACGGCACCGTGACCGTAGGCATTGGCCTTGACGACGGCGATGACCCTGACCGGTCCGACGGCTCGACGGACGACGTCGAGGTTCCCCCGGATGGCGTCGAGATCGACGGTAGCGTGAGTCGCGCGCCCCGCGTCCGGCCACCAGTCGGGGCCAGCCGCGGCGGCCGTTCCGGTCGATTGCGTAGCCACTGGTCTACCCGGCCTGCTCGTCGAGCGCGGCCACGACCCGGATGATGTCCCGTCGGCTCACGAGCCCGACTAGCGCGCCGTCCGCGTCGACAACCGGAACCGGGTTGATGTGCCGGTCGGCCATCACGGTGGCGACCTGGGTGAGCGTGGCCCCGGGCAGGACCGTGGTGACGCGCGTCGTCATGAGGCCCTTGACGGTCGTCGCGAGGACCTGCTGCATCTCGTCGGCGAAATGCCGCCCGACGTCAGGTGCGAACAACGCGTCGAGGATACCCAGCGAGGCCGGCACCTCGACCTCGGCCTCCCGGGCGATCAGGTTCGACTCCGTCAGGATCCCGACGAGGTGGCCGTCGGCCAGGACCGGGATACCAGGCAACCCGGTCTCCGCCATCAGCCGCGCTGCCGCGATAACGGTGTCATCCGGACGCAGGGTCGGTGGGTCGGCCACCATGAAGTCCGTGACCGGCGCGTCGCGCTGGCCGCTGGAGGCATCATCCATCCCCTACCCCCTTCCCAGCTCGGCGAGGATCTCGGCGATGGCATCAGGGAGGTCGCTCGCCACCACGCCAAGGTCGCCGAATCGCTCCGCGATGCGGTCAGCGGCGGCGGAACCGGCGTACACCGCGAGGGCCGCCGCGTCGATCGGCGGGAGACCCTGCGCGAGGAAGGCACCGATCGAACCCGCCAGGACGTCACCACTGCCGGCAGTCGCGAGTGCCGTCGGCGCCCGCTCCGCGACCAGGACCCGTTCACCGTCGGTGACGACCGTATGGCCATGCTTGAGGACGACGACCTGTTTCGTGCGCGTCGCCGCCTCGACGGCCGATGCGACCGGGTCATCGGTGATCGCCTCGACCGGTCGGTCGAGCAGGCGGGCCAGTTCGCCGGGGTGCGGGGTAAGGACCGCGGTCCGTCGTCCGAGCAGTGCCGGCCAGTCGTCCTGCCCGGCCAGCCAGTTCAGGGCGTCCGCATCCAGCACCATCGGATGATCGGGTAGCTCGGTGGCGGAATCGCCCGACCGGACTGGTTGGGACTCCGGCTGTCGCACCGCGAAGCCGAGCGACGCGTTACCGCTGGCGGTCTGACCCGCGACCCCGAAGATCGTCGCCAGGAGCGTCTTGACGCTGTCGTCGTCTCCCAGGCCGGGACCGATCACATAGGCGCGACTGCGCTCCGCCCGTTCCGTCATCGACTCGATGGCCCGGCGTGCCCCGGCGACGGTGTCGGTGTCGGCGATGGGCAACATGGTGGCTTCGGGGACGATGGTCTGGACGATCCCCATGAGCTGGCGCGGCACGGCGAGGGTAACGATCCCGGCGCCGCTCCGGCCCGCGGCCCGGGCGCTCAGGGCGACCGCACCGGCATACTGCGGCGCGCCGGCGATGAAGAACACCCCACCGACACCCCACTTGTGGGCGCCCTCGGTGCGACGCGGCAGGACCGACTTCGCCATCTTCTGATCGATCGTCTCGACGGTGCGGGCCATCCCTGTCCTCTCAAATCAACGTACGTGTGGTCATCGCCGAGCTCGGGGCGATGGCCGATCCGGATTCCCGGTTGACTATGGGCCAGACGGTCGCCGCAGCGCCACCACGAACGCGATGGCCTCGGTCCGGGAGTGCGTCAGGGAGATGTCGAAGGCATAGAGGCCCAGCATCTCCGCGCGTTCGGCTGCCTGGCCATGGAGCACCAGGACCGGCTTGCCTCGCCGGTTGCTGACCACCTCCATCTCGCGCCAGCGGATGCCGCGGATACCGGTTCCCAGCGCCTTGGAGGTCGCCTCCTTCGCCGCGAACCGGGCGGCCAGTTCAGGGACCCGGTCGCGGTAGCGCTCCCGCTCGTACTCGGTGTAGACCCGGTGGAGGAAACGTTCCCCGAAGTCGTCGAGCGTCCGCTGGATCCGGGCGATCTCGATCACGTCGATTCCGGTCGTGACGAGACCGGCGCGCTCGGAGTCGTACTCCGGTCGATAGACGACCCTGCCGTCGCCTTCTGCCGTCACCGTGCCGGATCCCTGTGTCACCGCTTTCCCCTCTCGACCGCATCGGACTCCCCATGAGGGCTGACTGCGTTCACATCAGAACCCCTCATGCGTCCGGAGGAGCGACGAAGCCGACGGGCCGGTACCGGTCATCGAATACCGCCTTCGCGGCCGTGAACGAGCCGGATCCGAGCGCAGTCCGCATTGCCTCCATCTGCCGGGCGAGGAAACGCAGGTTGTGGACCGAGGCCAGCCGGAGGGCCAGGATCTCGCCGGCGCGGAACAGGTGATGGAGATAGGCCATCGTGTACCGCGTACAGAGCTGGCAGTCACACGACGGGTCGAGCGAGCGGTGCTCGTTCCGGTACCGGGCCGAGCGCAGATTCAGCCGGCCGTCGGGCGTGAACAGCGCGGCATTCCTCGCCAGGCGCGTGGGCAGCACACAGTCGAACAGGTCGACGCCGCGCTCGACTCCGTTCCAGAGATCCTCCGGCGATCCGACCCCCATCAGATAGCGCGGCTTGTCGACCGGGAGGATCGGCGTCACGATCTCGATGGCCTCGGCCATGGCGGACTTGCTCTCGCCGACGCTCAGGCCGCCGATCGCGCACCCGGACACGTCGCTCGCACCGACGAACAGGGCGCTCTCCCGGCGCAGGACAGGATCGGTCCCGCCCTGGCAGATGCCGAACAGCGCGGTACCCGTAGTGAGTCCGCCGCGATCACCGTGGGCGGCAATGGCCCGGTTGAGCCAGCGGTGCGTGCGATCGGCCGCCGCGCGCAGGTCCGTCTCCGTGGCCGGCAGACCGAGCAGATGATCGAGCGGCATCATGATGTCGGACCGGTAGGCGAGCTGGAGATCGACGACGCTCTCCGGGGTCATGGTGTGCAGGCTGCCGTCGGTATGGGCCCGGAACCGGACGCCATCCTCGGAGACTCGCGCGTTGGTCGCGAGGCTAAACACCTGGAAGCCACCGCTATCGGTCAGCATCGGCCGGTCCCAGGCCATGAACCGCTGGACGCCTCCCGCCTCGGCGATGAGATCCGGGCCGGGCCGGAGCATCAGATGGTAGGTGTTGGCCAGGATGATCTCGGCTCCGGTCCCGGCGACCTCATCGGGACTCAGGGTCTTGACCGTCGCCTGGGTGCCGACCGGCATGAAGGCCGGTGTCTGGACGATGCCGCGCGTCGTCGTGATCCGCCCACGACGGGCCCGGCTGCCCGTGTCGGAGGTGAGGAGATCGAATCTGAAGGTGGTTTCGGTCAACGTCCCGGGAACTCCCGCACTCCGTACCGCCCGGCACGGACGTGCCAGCTGGTCCCGGGTCCACTCAGGCAGGGTCAGGATCGAGCGACCGGGCGCCTAGCGATGGTATCCGGCCGTCTGGCGACGGGTCCGCGCGCGGGCAAACGGATCTGTGGGGTCACTGTCAGAGGAGGTC
>CADCWK010000171.1 GCA_902806375.1 uncultured Thermomicrobiales bacterium | reverse complement strand
CGCGTCGGCGATGTCCTCGCGGCGCTCGATATGGTGGCTCTCGACGCCGGCCTTGTTGCCGACGTCGGCCAGCCGGGCGGTGTTGCTGCTCTTCATCCCGCCGATGGCGAGGATCAGGTCGCAGCGGTCGTCCTCGATCAGCCGCTTGAGCGCCCGCTGCCGCTCGGACGTCGGCTCGCAGATCGTGTTGACGAACCGGAACTCGCCCCCCTCGGGGATGACCAGGGCCTCCAGTTGCCGGGCGAACGCCATCAGGTCGTCGACGTTCTTGGTCGTCTGGCTGAGCAGGGCGACCTTGCGCGGCGGCGGGACCAGCCCCTCGCCCGTGTCGCCCCGGTTGGTGTTCCAGCCGAGCTGCTCGAGCTTCTTGGCCGCCTTCGCCTTGGATGTCCCCGACCAGGCCAGCACGCTCTTGACCTCGGGGTGGTAGTCATCGCCGTAGATGACGATGAAGTAGCCCTGCCGGGCCAGCTTCTGCGCCATCCGCTGGACCTTGGTCACCAGCGGGCAGGTCGAGTCGATCAGTTCGACGCCCTGCTCGGCGGCGCGGATCGCCATGTCCGGCCCCCAGCCGTGGGCGGTGATCGCCACCCGCTTGAAGCCCTCGCGCATGGCGGTGTCGAAGTCGGCCTGCCCCTCGACCCCCTGCGTCCGCAGCCGTGCGACGACCTGGGGGTTATGGATGACGTCGCCGATCGGGGCGATCTTGCGGTCGGTCGAGGCCGCGTCCTGGACGATGTCCAGCGCACGGCGCACCCCCCAGCAGTACCCGAGTTCGGACGCGACGACGATCCGTCGCTGGCCGGTGGCGGGCCGGGCCGTCGTGTCCGCAAGTGCCGTCGTCATGGTGGGGAAGCTCCTCGTGGGCCTCGATCCGGTACGTCGTCCGGAGAGGCAGCTACGCGTGGATGGGCGAGTGGGTGGTCATGGTCCGCCGGGTCATGGGTCGATGGATGGGTCGGGGCGGGTGTCCGCACCCGGACAGGTGCCTGATACACCCTAAGTATAGTCGCTGGCCCGCCCGGACCCGTCGCCGTGGACGGCGTGGGCGGCCGGTCCGTCGCCGGTCGTGATCGCCTGCGCGATCTCCCCGATGCCGCGGACCTCGATCTCCGGGCGGGCGCCGTCGCCGTGCCACGGGCCGCCGTCGCGGTTGACCCAGACGACCGCGAGGCCGGCCGCCCGGGCCCCGGCGACGTCATGCTCGGCCGAGTCCCCGACGTAGACCGCCTCGTCCGCCGTCGCGTCCCCGAGCCGCAGCGCCTCGCGGAAGATGGCCGGGTCGGGCTTATGGACGCCGAACTCGCCGGAGATGACGACGAAGTCCACCAGCGCCGCCACCCCGAGCAACTCGACCTTGGCCCGCTGGACCTCGGCCGGCCCGTTGGTGATGATCCCGACGCGGCGGCCCGCCACGCCGGGCTGCGCGCGGACAGCGGCCAGCGCCGGCGTCGTCTCGGCGAAGAACGCGAGGTGATGGAAGCGGTTGGCCCGATACCACTCCTGGGCGGCGGCGATCGCCGGCGCCGCGAGGTGGTAGCTGGCCAGGAGCTCGGGGAAATGGTCCACGCCGTGGGGATTCATCGCCACCGACCGGGCGATCAGCCCCGCCAGGTCGTCCGGCGGCGACCGCCGCGAGGCCGCGAACGCGTCGCCGAACGCCCGCGCCAGGCGGTGGGATCGCGCGAGGGTGTAGTCGCAGAGGGTGTCGTCCAGGTCGAACAGGACCAGCCGCCGGGTCCGGAGCGTCCGTCCCAGCCGATCCCGCCCGTCGTCCCGCCGGTCCGCCACGCGCTCCCCCCGGCGACGCCACCCCGTCGCCCGACCCTGCCCGGCGGACGGTCGCGGTCCGTCCCGCGCCGCCGGGGCCTGTGACGCCCTATGGTAGCGGACCGTGCCCGGACGGGTCGGTCCGCGCTCCCGCCTGGCCGGGCAGCCGGTGCCCGGATTGCCTCCCACCGGGGACGGGACGGCCCTTTTGGCCCCGCGCCGGATCGTCAGCGGGTCTGGCCAGCGGTCCGCGGGTCGCGGTATCGTAAGCGCCTTACGGGTTCGCAAACGAGCCGCCAGCCGGTTCACGTCCCACCCAGGAGTCCCCCATGGCCGACTACCTCGCCCGCGTCAGCTCCCAGCCCGAGACCCCGTTCACCTTCGACGTCGCCGTCCGCGAGCACCGGTTCACGACGGGCCGCTCGACGGCGGCACCGGGCGAGAGCGCCGGCCCGGGACCGTTCGAACTGGTCGCGTCGGGCCTCGGGGCCTGCACCGGGATCAACATCCAGAGCTTCGCCAAGCGGGAGCACCTGCCCCTGGAGGGCTTCGACATCCAGGTCCGCTTCCACAACGCCGGCGACAAGGAGCATCCGCGCTGGCAGGTGCAGACCGACATCGCGCTCCACGGCCCGCTCGACGACGGGCAGCGGGCGGCGATCCTGGCCTCCGCCGAGCAGTGCGCCGTCCGCCGCATGATCCTCGGCCAGACCGAGATCCACGAGCAGCTCGTCGACGCGATCGACGCCCCGGTCACCCTCGCCGCCGTCTGACGGGCCGGTCCCGGACTCGTCACGCGTCACGCGTCCCATTCCCCGGGGAGTCGCAAGGCGTGGGACGCATGACGAATCGGGCATGGGGACGCTGCCTGGTCCGCTCCCGGGCCGTCGCTCCATCTGAGCGGGCGGGCCACGCATCCGCCCGCGCCGGATTCCGCACTCGTCACACCGTCCTTTCCCCCAGGGATGGGTGTGACGAATGCCGAATGACGAATCGCCCGGGACCTGCGATCGAGCGTTGCTGGTCCGAGGGAAAGGTCATTCGTCACACCGTCCTCTCCCCCTAGGGGAGGGGTGTGACGAATGCCGAATGACGAATCGCCCGGCGCTCCGGTCGAGCATGGTCATCGCGACGGAGGGACTACCAGGTCAACCGTTGCTGTCCGCCGCCCGCGGTCGCCCTCCGGCTGGCGGCGGTCAGACCAGAGCACCCAGGCCGAGAACAGGCCGTAGAAAAGGGTCTGGACCAGCGTCGACCGGAAGAAGGCGACGCCCCGTTCACCCTCGAATGAGATTCCGAGCGCCTCTTCGAGCGAGCCACGCAGGGCCGAGAGTCCTTTCGTGCTCCCCTTGCGCTCGATCCGCCGGCGGGCGTCACGGGCGTAGTTGGCCAGCAGATCGGCGACGTCGCGCGGGTCGGCCAGCGTCGCCTTGCGCAGCAGGGTGCGGCGGAGGAAGTCGACCAGACCGTCGCCCTGCTCGGCAGCCAGCGAGGTGGGATCAGCGAGTGCGCCGCGGAAGACCTTCGCCGATGGGGTGAGCTGGAAGCGGTCACCGAGGACGATTGCCCCGTCCTGCCCCCGTGAGACCACGAGGAAGTCCCAGTAGTTGGTCACGAGGACGAGCCCCGACTGGTCGAGGTACTTCCTGACCTGGTCCGTCCTGGCGATCTTCACGACATCGTCGTCGAAGCCCTTGACCTCCAGCAGGCCGCGCTCGGCCGGTCCCGAGAGCAGGTTGATCAGCGTGTCGTCGTCGGCGTTCCGCAGCTGCTGCTGGGTGAAGAGCCCGAAGTCGGGAATACCCACCTTCTGCTGGCCGGGATGGTTGATCGCCCGGACGCGTGGCTTCAGGTCGCTCGCCACCTCGTTCAGGAGGCCGCTGAGCGCCGGGTAGCCGGATGTCTCCTTCGTCCCCAGCCGCATCGCAGACCACAGCTCGCGCAGATACCGCTCGACGATCACACCGGCGGGCGTCTTCGGCATCGGGGCGCACTCCCATCTCGTTCGACCACACGTAACCCGGAGGATGCCACACCCGAACGAACGACGAGATGGCTTTCGTCACGCTTCACGCGTCCCACGCACCCCCCGGGAAACGTGACGTGTGACGTGTGCCGAATCGGGATGGCGGCCCGGATCACGGCGTCTCGCTCCCTCTCCGGCTCCCCCCTCGGTCCAGACCGACCCCCCCTCTGGTTTCGTCACGCGCCACTCGTCCCACTCAACCCCCTGGGGAAACGTGACGTGTGAAGCGTGATGAAACGGGATGCCGGTCAACCAGACCACCGGAGTCCCCTCGGCGATCAGCCCGCGAGGCTTCGCGCCCGTGCAGCGAGGTCCGGAAGTTCCGCCAGCACGAACGCGGCCTCGTCCGGGATGGCGGACAGGATCGCCAGGTTCTCGATCGCCGCCAGGTACCGCAGCGCTGGCAAGGCACGCCGGCCCGCCGCCGAGAGATCGAAGGTGGCGGTGTAGGCCTCGGCCAGGGGAATCGAGAGGTCCTCGGTCAGGTAGTGCATGGCCATCGCCAGGTCGAGTGCCCAGCAACCGACGCCGAACCGGGCGAAGTCGATCAACCCCGGCGTGCCGTCTCGCGCGTCGAACACGACGTTGCCGTCGTGGACGTCGGCGTGGATCAGCCCGACCTCGGTGTCGTCACCCATCAGCCGTCCGAGCGCGTCCAGGCTGACCGGTAGCGCGGCCCGCAGGTCGGCCTTGACCGACCGATCGATCTGCCCGTCGGTCCGGGCGAACAGATCGGTCGCCATCCGGGCGAAGTACCGGACGTCGTAGCTCGGGCGCTCGAACCCGTGTGGGCTCTCCCAGCGAAGGGCGTGCTGATGGACTCCCGCCAGCATCGCTCCGGTACGCGCGGCCTCGCCAGTGTCCGGGAGGCGCCCCAGTGTCGCCCCTTCGACCCAGTGGACGAGTGTCCAGGCGACGCCGATCATCCCCGTCGGAGCGACCTCGGCGACGGGTGCCAGCGCACCGTCGGCTCGCCGGACAGGAACCGGGACGCGCACCGTGGACTGCTCGCCGAGGGCATCGAGCCACGCGAGTTCGGACGCGATCCGGGCGATCGTCTGACCAGGGTCGGCAAGGTCATGGCGGCGCAGGACATACTGGCGCTCGTCCGCCTCGACCCTCCAGACCGCCCCGGACAGGCCACCGCGCAGTGGTGTCACCGTCGCGGTGCCGATGCCGAACGCGCCAGGGACATCCGGCACATCCAGCACCTCCGGCGGGACCGGCATCGCGTTCTCCCCGGATCGTTCCCCGCGGCCTACCCCACCACCAGCCGGGCGTCGATCAGCGCGACCTCGTTGCGGCGCGTCATCGCCGTCGCGACGGCGCCAGCGAACTCCCCGACCGTCCGGCAGCTGACCGACCAGCCGCCGCCGATCACGTCCGGCAGGCGGCGCGGGTCCCAGCCGCCGGTGGTGGCGTGCTCCGGCCCCAGGACGATTACGACCGGCGCCAGCCCGAGCTGCCGGGCCGTCGCCAGTTCCCAGCCGTTGCGGGCCAGCGCGTCCAGCTCGACCAGCACGACCGTCCGCAGTTCCGGCTCGGCCAGCCCGACGCCGATGCTGGCCGGGATCGCGAAGCCCCGGCCGCCGTACGACGCCGGCGACATGAACTCGCTGCACAGCTGGACCGGCAGGTCGGCGACGGTCAGGAGGGCCGCCCCGGCGTCCGCGATGACGACCATCTCGTCGGTCAGCGCGTCGGCCAGCGCCCCGTAGACGCCCGCGCGCGTCAGCGGCTGGTCGCCACGGAGCGGTGCCGGCACCCGGACCGCCGCGCCAGGCAGCGTCGCCAGCGGGCGCTCCGGGATCGCCGCGGCCGCCAGGCCGTTCACGAAGTCGGCCAGCGTGATGCCGTCGTAGCGGCGGTGTCCGACCTGGATCCGGTCGGCCGTCGCGATGATCCGGCGGCCCGGGTCGATCGCGGGCGGGTCGCCGCCGGGCGCGAGGTCCATCCCCCGCGCCCCGAGCAGGATCAGCCCGTCACTCTCCTCGACCACCCGCCGGATGCCCGCGTGGGCCTCGTCCGGCGCGTACATCCCCAGGAACCCGGCGACGTGCTCGCCGATCACCGACTTGCCCAGCAGCGTCACCGCCGCCGGGATGCCCGTCGCGGCCATGAACTTCAGCACGGTGTTCTGGAGGTTGAAGCGCTGGATCTCGACGCCGATCAGGATCACCGGCCGCT
>CADCWK010000170.1 GCA_902806375.1 uncultured Thermomicrobiales bacterium | reverse complement strand
TGAAATTTGCCGGGGTGCCGTAGGTCGACTCCAGCGAGAACGGGTAGCGGACGTTGTATCCCCATGACGTGCTGCCGGGGAACGCCATCACCGGCATGAGTTCGACGGCGTTGACCCCGAGGTCGCGGAGGTAGTCCAGCCGGTCGATCACCGACAGGAACGTCCCCTGTCTGCCCCCGGTCGCGCCGAACTCGCCGACGTGCAGCTCGTAGATCACGAGTTGGTCGTTGGGCGGCAGCGGTTCGTCGTCGTGTTCCCAGTGGAACCCCGGGTCGGTGGTGACGTCCGCGCCGTCGCGGATCACGATCACCGAGGCGTCACCCTGCCAGTCGTCGACCAGCCGGGCGCGTGGGTCGGCAACGTTCACTGTCCTGCCGCCCATGAACGACGAGCGGGAGGGTAGGCGGAAGTGGTAGGTGTGGCGGCCATCGCCAGGATCGACGGTCGTCCGCCAGGTCCCATCGTCGCCCCGGGCCATCGGGGTCTCGGCATCGGCGTCCCAGGATCCGACCAGATCGACCGACTCCTGGTGGGGGGCGAACAGGCTGAACTCCATGGACAGGACCTCGTGCGGACTGCGCCAGGATTGGCGTCGCCGGACAGACAGAACGAGACGCCCCCGTCCAGCCCCAGGGCGGGAACGGAGACGTCTCGGGAGGGGAGCGGGTGGCGCAGGGGTACAGGTGGACCGGGGCGTCGCGGCCACTGTAGCAGTCGCGCTGGGCAGGAATCGCCGCGGCGGGCCGATCCGCGGCGGCCGATCACATGGCATGATGCGGCAAAGCCTATTCGCCGCGGGCATCAGCGCCCGCGACCAGTTCCCGGGAGTCCCACGGATGACCAGTGCCGATCTCGCGTCCCTTCCGCTCGATGGTCAGTTGGCCGAAGTCCTCGCCGCCTGCGGCCGGAACCGGGAGCGCGACCTGGCCGACCTGTTCCGGTTGCTCGCGCAGCCCAGCATCAGTGCCCAGGGTATCGGCGTGGACGAGTGTTCGGAACTCGTCCGGGATCTGCTGGAGCGCAGTGGCTTCGCGGCCCGGATCATGGCGACGCCGGGGGCTCCCGTGGTCTACGGCGAGCGCTGCAACGCGCCGGGCCAGCCGACCCTGCTGATCTACGGCCACTACGACGTCCAGCCGGCCGACCCGCTGGAGGCGTGGGACTCGCCGCCATTCGAGCCGACCATCCGGGACGGTCGGATCTGGGCGCGGGGCGTGGCCGACAACAAGGGCCAGTTCGTCGCCAACGTCCTCGGGGCGCGGGCCTGGCTGGAGACGGTCGGCGAGCTGCCGATCAACGTCAAGGTGGTCGTCGAGGGCGAGGAGGAGTCGGGTAGCCCCAACTTCCCGGCCTTCGTCGCGGCGAACCGTGACCTGCTGGCGGCCGACCTCGTCTACGTCTCCGACGGGCAGGTGTTCGAGACGCACCAGCCGATCGTCGAGTTCGGCAACCGCGGGATGCTCTACATCGAGCTGGTCGCCCACGGCCCGTCCCGCGACCTGCACTCCGGCAACTTCGGTGGCGTCGCGCCCAACCCGGCCTGGACGCTGGTCCACCTGCTGGCGACCATGTTCTCTCCTGACGGCGAGATCCTCGTTCCGGGCGTGCTCGATGCCGTCCGACCCGTGACACCGGAGTTGCGGACGGCACTGGACGCGATCCCGCTGGACGAGGCGGCAGCCCTGGCCGACATCGGCCTCACGGAGAAGGCGGCCCCGAAGGACCTGCCGTATTACGACCGCCTTATGGTCCGGCCGACGATGAACATCGCCGGTTTCACGAGCGGCTACGGCGGCGCGGGCAGCAAGACGGTCCTGCCCGCCGAGGCGCGCGTCAAGATGGACCTCCGGTTGGTCCCCAACCAGGACCCGGCCGTGATCTACGACCAGATCCGTGCTCACGTCGCGGCGCACGCGCCAGGCGTCGAAATCTTGCACCACGGCGCGATGGAGCCCGTGGCCGTCGCTCTCGATTCGCCGCTGGCCGCTCCGGTTCGGCGGGCGGTCGAGGTCGGCTTCGGGGTCGCGCCGGTCGATGTCCCGATGGTCGGCGGCAGCCTGCCGTCCGCGGTCTGGCCGAAGGAGCTGGGCGTGCCGGCGATCGTCGTGCCGTACGGCAACGCCGACCAGGCCAACCACTCGCCCAACGAGAACATGATCACCGAGCGGTTCTACGCCGGCATCCGGACCAGCGCCGCGCTACTCGGCGCGATGGTGGGCCAGAATCGCCAGATATAGAATCTTGACTTATAAAAACGTCAATTGTTAGAATGTGCCGTGCACGCATTCGATGTCCTTGGCGACCCGGTCAGAAGACGGATCCTGGAACTGCTCTCGGACGGCGAACTGCCGTCGGGAGAGATCGTGGCGGTCGTCCGTCGTGAGTACGGGATCTCCCAGCCGATGGTCTCCCAGCACCTCCGGGTGTTGCGTGAGAGCGGCTTTGCCACGGTCCGGGCACAGGGCACCCGGCGGCTCTATGCCGTCGATGTGACGCCGCTGCGGGAGGTGGATCTCTGGCTGTCACGCTTTCGGGCCTTCTGGGATCAGCACCTCGATGCGTTCGAGACGGAACTCGCCCGTGGCCGCCGAGAGGCTCCTGCCGGCGATCGCCCGATGCGATCAGGTGACCAAGAGTCGACCCGACCGGAGAACGAGACGTGATCGACATCCTGACCGAGGCCAATGCCATCTATCGCAGCGTTAGCACGCAAAAATCTGGTGGCGGCAAGGACGAGGTCGTCTCCGTCCTCGTGCGACGGACTTGTGCCGGAGACCGCGCGGCCGTCTGGGATGCCCTGACGAACCCGGATCGCATCCACCGCTGGTTCCTTCCGCTCAGTGGAGACCTGAAGACCGGCGGCTCCTTTCAACTCGAAGGCCATGCCGGCGGCGAGATCCTCGTCTGTGACGCGCCGGAACTGCTCCGCGTGACCTTCGGCGGCCCCGACAGCGTCGTCGAGCTCCGGCTGACGGCTGGGCAGCACGGTACAACCGGGCTCGAACTCGAGCACACCGTCCCACTGGCGATGGCGGGGAGCGGGGCCGGGGCACTCTTCGTCGGGCCTGGCTGGGACGGCGCGATGCTCGGGCTCGGTTGGTACATCACGGGTCGCATCGTCGACGATCCCGCCGCCTACGCAAATTCGGTCGAGTTGCAGGGATTCCATCGCGAGTCCATCCGCGCCTGGACTGCCGTCATCGAAGAGTCTGGCACCGCCGACGCGGAGCAGATCGCTGGCGCCCGGCAGGCGGCGATCGCGCAGTACACCCCCGACCTGTCGGATGAGGACGTCGCCTAAGGAGACGATCGCCGCGGCGTCCGAGCCGGGCAGGAAGGACCACGGCCGGGCGGCGATGCCGTCCCTCGGGGGGGCTGCACTCGGTGTCCCGCGGCACACGGCGACCCCTTGATGTCCGATTCCTGACACCGTCCCGCAACGAGTGTTGGTCCTCCCAATCGGGTTGCACGCGGTCGTCTTTGCGCCAGGAGTCATTCGATGTCCCAGGCGACCACGTTGGCACGGGTGATCGTCGGGTCCCGGCTCCATGGATTGGCCCGGCCAGACAGCGATACTGATGTCCGGCTGGTCTGGGTGTCGAGCCCGGCCGACATCCTGTCCCCCTGCCAGGTAGCGGACCGGCCGGAGATAGCGCCTGAGGAGGACGGCTGGTAGTTGCGACACTCCGTCAGCCTGCTCGCCAATGGCATGCCGATGGTGTTGGAACTTCTGTCCAGCGACCTCGCCGTGCGCGACGTCGAACTGCGCCGGGAGCAGTTGTGGGCGCTGGCGCCTCTCGATCTGGAGGCGAAGGGACGGGATGATGACCGGAGGTCGGCCAACGCTGCCGTTGCGGTCCTGACGATCGCAGGACAGGGGCCGCGACGTGTTCAGAAGCGATGTCATGCGTCCTTGCGTCGGCCTAGGTCTTGATCGATGTGGTGCGGCAGGTCGGTGAGCGGAGCATCACTTCGCAGCGTGAGGTCGATCGAGCCGTTAGGGGCGCTCAAACCGGTTGCGAAAAAGTCGGATGCGAGCCTGTTGCGGGACTGCAACGTTGGACTCCGATCCTTGGCTCGCAGCCGTTGCCTGGACGCTCAGGTACAAGGTATTGACCTTTGCGATAGCCAGTAAATTGCTCGCTCTGGAATGTGAAGTCACACAACTGCAAACTGGGCTTCTTGTCTACAGATGCAACCTGAACCCGTCAAGCCGTCATACATGATCGGTCCAGCTATTCTCCATCGACTGTTAATCCGGTATAACGTCCTGAATAGGGAACGAAGGGGAGGATTGCTAAGCCATGGTGAACAGAAGGCGCTCTGCCAACCGGTCTGAGAGAGCGATCTCACATCGCACTGATTCCGCGTTGTCAGTGACAGGTTTTCGACTTCCGCCATATCGATATGCTCGAATCGCCTTCCTTCGAGGGCAGACAACACAGCGAGTCTCTGATGAGCATCTCCGGCAAGCAATCAAGAACCTCTCTACAGGTGAAGGGCTTATTCATATTGCTGACGCCCAAGATCGGATAGCATCGACCATGGGCTTGGTCAGAGTATCGCCGACTTTGCGAGAACGCATTGCTGAGACTATTGAAGATGCAGTGAAATACAACGACATACGTCGTCAAGGCGATTTTATCTGGCCGAAGAAGAACGTACCGGTCTCTGTCCGTGGACCCCGCCGTGATGGAATCATGCGCTCACTGGAACGTATAGCACCGGAGGAACTCGACGAGGCCGTATTCCTGTTCGTGCAGTCTTATCCTTGGCAATCGCGCCTCACCATTTCCAGTCAAGTCGCACGAGCATTCGGCATCATGCGAGCGACAGCCGGGGTGCAGAGCGTTCTAGGGATTGCTGTCCAACGTTGCATTGACAATCGGCGACTGCGAGAGGAGGGCGACCTCATCGTGCCCCTTGCCCGTAGAGCGTCCAGACCGGCGACACGTAATCATGACTGATGATTCACGATGATATTGCCAGGTGCCATCGAGCAGACGATCACGGCGATGCACGGTGAGGCGGGGCGGGCGTGGCTGGACGACCTCCCGCGCCGCGTCGCGGGATACGCGCGACGGTGGCAGCTGACGATGATGCCGCCGTTCGGCAACCTCAGCTTCAACTACGCCGCGCCGGGGCTCCGCGCCGACGGGATCCCGGTCGTGCTCAAGATCTGCTATCCCGGCCCGGAAGTGCAGACCGAGATGGCCGCGCTGCGCATCGCCGGGGGCAATGGGATGGTCCGCCTCCTGGCCAAGGATGTCGCCGGAGCGACGATGCTGCTCCAGCGGGCGGTGCCGGGCGACATGCTGATCGACCACCCCGACGACGAGGCGGCGACCCAGATCGCGGCCGGGGTAATGGTGGCGAGTTGGCGGACGGCTCCGGAGGATCACCCGTTTCCGACGGTGGCGGGCTGGGGCCGTGGCTTCGAGCGGATGCGGGCGCGGTTCGACGGCGGGACGGGCCCGCTGCCAGCCGACCTGACTGGCCGGGCCGAGCGGCTGTTCGCCGACCTGGTCGCGTCGTCTCCTGCCCCCGTCGTCCTCCATGGCGACCTGCACCACTACAACATCCTGCGCGACGCGGACGGCTGGCTGGCGATCGACCCGAAGGGGGTCGCTGGCGAGCCGGCCTACGAGATCGGCGCGCTGATGCGCAACCGGCTACCGGCAATGGCTGACGAAGCGGCGGGGCTCGAGGTGCTGGTCCGGCGGCTCCGGATCGTCGCCGGGGTCACCGGCCTGGACCCCGAGCGGATGCGCCAGTGGACCGTCGCGCAGGCGCTACTGTCAGCGTGGTGGACGATCGAGGACGGCGGTGACATCGCGTCGACGGAGGATGTGATCCGGACGGCCGAGATCCTGGAGCGCGTGACGCTCTGACCCGCTGCCGCCTCGGGCCGTGCCACTACCGGATGCGCTCGACTGGGAAGACGACGTCGGGGGCGATCAGCTTCGCGGCCGACGCGACCAGCCGCATCTCGGAGACGTTGGCCTCGCGGGTG